>JANLSA010000434.1:0-24816 GCA_031362085.1 Bacteroidota bacterium
GGCTTGCCCACCGAAGCTTTAGCGAAGGTGCGGTAGCTCAGTTGGTAGAGCAAAGGACTGAAAATCCTTGTGTCGGCGGTTCAATCCCGCCCCACACCACTCTGAAGAAAAAAAAGCCTGATACATTTATTTTGTATCAGGTTTTTTATTTCGCTCCTATAGATTGTTTTTAATAAATTTTCCTCTTCTCGTTTGTTATAATCCCTATTTCGTAATGCGGCTATTCAATTGCTTTTTACATTTGCCGCTATTGAATGAATGTCAAACCACTTCATATCGCATTCGTCGGCAATCCCAATAGCGGAAAGAGCTCATTGTTTAATTGCTTTACAGGACTAAAACAAACGGTTGGAAATTTTCCAGGGGTTACGGTTGATAAAAAAACAGGATTGTCGGACTTGGGCAGTTCGGTGAAAGCAAACATTATTGATTTACCCGGAACATATAGTTTATATCCGCGAAGAGAGGATGAATGGGTGAGTTATAAAATTTTACTGGACCAGGATGCGCTGAAAGCTGATGTGGTGGTGGCCGTTGCCGATGCTAGCAATCTGAAACGAAATCTTCTTTTCTGTACACAGCTAATAGATTTAAAAATCCCGGTTGTAATTGCATTGACGATGATGGACCTTGCAAAAAGCAAGGGAATAAAAATTGATATTGAGGGTTTGGAAAGAGAATTAGGCGTGCCTGTAATAGCGGTAAACCCAAGAAAAAATAAAGGCATTGCTGAAATTAAAAAAGCAATCTTGCTAACTGCACAAAATGCTTATAAAATTCCTTCCCGGGATTTTATTGAAAACAAAAATCTTGCAGTAGAAGCAATTGATGATATTCAAAAAATATTCCCTCAGCTCAGCGATTATACTAGTATTCATTATTTAATTAATCATGAAAACTTTTTACTTAGCGATGCTGATCAAAAAGCGGTAGAGGAGATTGAACACAAACATAAATTCAATCCAACAAAAACCCAGGCTGAAGAAATCCTGCAACGCTATAGTCGAATCGGTCAAATCATGAAACAAACCGTTTCAGAATCGGGGCCATTACAGAAAAAATTGTTTACTGACAAGCTTGATAATATTTTATTGCACCGCCGATGGGGTTATATTATTTTACTCGCCGTTTTGTTTTTTTTATTTCAATCGGTGTTTTGGATGGCACAATACCCCATGGATTGGATTGAATTTGGTTTTGCAAAATTAAGTTCGGCAGTAGCTTCCGTTTTACCCGATAATCGCTGGACCGATTTATTATTGAACGGAGTTATAGCAGGACTTAGCGGAATTCTTGTTTTCGTTCCGCAAATCATGATTTTGTTTGGATTAATAACAATATTGGAAGATAGTGGTTATATGGCACGTATCAGTTTTTTAAGTGACCGCTTAATGCGTAGCGTAGGGCTGAATGGAAAAAGTGTAATGCCAATGATAAGCGGTTTTGCCTGTGCGGTACCCGCCATCATGAGTGCAAGAAATATTGAAAATAAAAAAGAAAGGTTGTTGACAATTTTAGTAACGCCATTAATGAGTTGCTCCGCCAGGCTTCCTGTTTATACCATTCTTATTGCCTTGGTCATCCCAAATAATTTCTTGTTGGGTTTTTTAAGTGTACAAGGATTGGTGATGATGGGCCTGTATTTACTTGGGTTAATTATGGCGTTGGTTGTTTCTTATATAGCAAAATGGTTTATTAAAATAAAAGAAAAAAGTTTTTTTATTTTGGAGTTGCCAATTTACCGCCCACCGCGTTGGGGCAATGTATTTCAAACCATGATTAATAAAGCAAGGATTTTTGTTTTCGATGCAGGTAAAATAATAATGGTAATCAGTTTAATCTTATGGGCACTTAGTTCTTTTGGACCGGGAAAAAGAATGGAAGAAATAAAAGCAAAATATGAATTGGAAAAAAATTTACCAGGAAGCAATGGGTTAACCATAGAAAAAAATTATCAAACAACAAAGCTTGAAAATTCGTATGCCGGCATTTTAGGAAAAGCTATTGAGCCTGCCATTGCACCATTGGGTTATGATTGGAAAATCGGTATCGCATTAATTACTTCATTTGCTGCAAGAGAAGTTTTTGTTGGCACTATGGCAACACTGTATAGTGTTGGCGAGGAAGAGAACGATTTATTACTACGGGATAAAATGAAACTTGCAAAAAGAAAAGATGGTACCCCGGTTTATAATTTAGCGGCAGGACTTTCGCTTATGATATTTTATTTATTCGCTATGCAGTGCATGAGTACTTTGGTCATTGTAAAAAAAGAAACCCGTGGTTGGAAATGGCCCATCATACAATTAGTTTACATGACCGGGCTTGCATATTTAATGAGTTTACTGGTGTACCAATTGTTCAAATAGTTATTTTATTACCGCCTCCCATTTATCTTTTGGCTCAAAGTAATCCCAAAGCAATCTGGAGATTTTTCTTGCCAAAACCCATGCTTCATTATCATGAGTCCAGCGAGTATCTTTATTGTTTTTTGTAAAAATGGAAAAAAGATACGGGTTATGCGGTGCATTAACAATCATCACCTCGCTTCGTACAGCATTTACACAACCATTCTTACTGAACACTTCAATGTAGGGAGGTATTTGAGATATGGCTTCATCTTCATCCCAAAAATTTCTTCCAAGTATCCGCATTATTCTATCACTAACCTCTTTTGAAAATAGTTCGTTGTTATAAATTTTTTCAAATAAGACACCCATTTCATTAGGTGTTGTTTGCCCCCATTGATATTTTGCCCTGTAAGCCTCTCTACCTGGGGTTCTTGAATTTACTTTTGTATTCACAAGCTCAAGGCTGTCCATTAGTTCATTTATTCTGGTGCCGGCCCCCGCTATACTTTGCAACCAAAGGCTTGCTGTATTGTCACTTGTTGTAAGCATCAGCATCAAAAGTTTTTTCAAAGCTATTTTTTCGCCGTTTTTAAATGAACCTAAAATGTCTGAACCTTCATATAGCAAAGAATCCTTATAAGTAAATAATGAATCATAATTTAATTCACCGGTATATAATTTTTGAACAATGCCAGTCATAATTGGCACTTTCACAATACTGGCAGTTGGAAAAACGGTATCTGCATTTATTACAACTGTTTTCCCGGTGCGTAGGTTTTTTATATAAATTCCAATGTCGCCTTTAAAATCAGTAATAGCGGTTGAAATTTTTTTATAAAGTTTTTTATCAGTTGTTTGCGAAAAAGAGTTTTCGAAAAAAAGAATTGCAATGATTAATATTAAACCTTTTTTCATTCTTTAAAATATTTTTTTTACTGAGCTGTATTGCTACTATCATCGTCCCTTGCGTCGCACTCTTGTACTGTTGAATTTCTATTCAGCATAAGCAATCATCCTATTTATTATCAAAAGTCATTTATTAAAATCGTTTGTAAAGCCATGCTTTTACATATTCAAATAGTCAAATACAATATTGCAAAATGCTTTGATCCCGGTTTTCATTCCACTGTCATCTACAAAGAAATCAGCAGTATGATGCGGTGGTGCTTTTTTAGAATCGTTTCCTTTCGGCATGCCACCAAGATAAAAAAAGAAAGCAGGTGCTTTTAATCCGAAGTATGAAAAATCTTCTGCTCCGGTTGTCCATTCTCTTTCTCTTACATTATCAGTTCCCGCTGCCTTTTGAAGTGATGGAATAAATTTTTTTACCAATTCCGGATCATTAAATGTTACCAATGTTTTAGTATCAATTGTTACATCTGCAGTAGCACCGGATGCTGCAGCAATATTTGTTGCAACTCTTTTTATTTTTTCGTGAATATCTTTCTGCATATTATTATCAAGTGTCCTGATCGTTCCATACATCATACAGCTTTCAGGAATAATATTACTTCTTACACCACCCTCAATTTTTCCAACAGTTATTACCGCTGGTGCTTTTGTCAATTCTGATTGACGACTTACAATAGTTTGTAATCCATTTATTATTTGTGCTGATATTGCTATTGGATCAATTCCTTTCCATGGCTGAGAGCCATGACTTCCTTTGCCATTTACTTTTATGGTAAACCAATCGGATGATGCCATAAATGCTCCAGGTTTATACTCTATTTTTCCAACTTCAATATCCGACTCAATATGTAACCCGAATATTGCATCTACTTTTGGATTCTCCATTACGCCTTCTTTAATCATCAAAGGCGCACCACCTTCTTCCCCTTCCGGCGGTCCTTCTTCTGCCGGTTGAAAAATAAATTTTACAGTCCCTTTAATTTCGTTTTTCATTGTTGATAATATTTCTGCCACACTCATCAGCATCGCCAAATGCGTATCATGCCCGCAAGCATGCATCACTCCCACTTCTTGTCCATTATAAGTTGATTTTATTTTTGAAGCAAATGGAATATTTACTCTTTCTATAATTGGCAGTGCATCCATATCTGCCCTTAGTGCAATACATTTTCCCGGTTTGCTCCCTTTTAAAATGCCAACAACTCCCGTTTTTCCAACGCCTTCTTTCACTTCAATTCCTAATGAACGAAGATGTTCTGCAATAATTTTTGCAGTTCGTTTCTCGTTATTCCCCAATTCTGGATTCTGATGAAAATCTCTTCGCCAGGAAATACTTTTTGTTTCAATCTTATCTACTGCTACACTAATTTTTTCATTTTCCTTTTCAATAGATATGTTTTGAGAAAAACACATTACAGGTAAGAAAAGGAAAATCAAAGATTTTTTCATTGCATAAATTTTTATGAATATACATTGAAATAAGATTTTATCTATATCCTGGAGAATTGTTCTTATATTTTTTTATATTTAAACTCTCATGCTTCTCAGACACGTCCCATTTTTGAAATCTGTTTTTATGCATAGCATTACTGCTTTTGGCGGACCGCAGGCACATATCGGTATGATGCTAAAAACATTTGTTCGCCGTCGCCCTTATGTTACAGAAAAGGAGCTAATGGAATACAATGCGTTTTGTCAATTACTTCCTGGCGCATCTTCCACACAAACATTAACATTGATTGGTTATAAACGAGGTGGCGTTCCATTAGCCATTCTTACTTTAATAATTTGGATAACTCCTGCTTGTATCTTAATGGGTGGCCTTTCGTTCCTTTTACAATACATTGATAAAAGAGCTTTAAACACGGATGTTTTTAAATTTATACCCCCTATGGCAGTTGGGTTTTTAGTATATGCTGCATCGGCAGCTTTTCAAATTTCAGTAAAGAATACGATAACATGGGGGATAATGATTGTGACCGGATTGATGACTTTTCTTTTTTTTAAACAACCCTGGATTTTTCCTTCCCTTTTTATAGCCGGTGGAATTGCGACAAACCTGAGTAGAAAACGTATCCCTCAAATAGAACAAAAACCAAAAAAAATTAAGTGGTGGAATTTTTGGTTATTTGGAATCATATTTATTGCTGCGGGTTCGCTAAGTGAATTCGCAAGGAAAAACGATTTGCCAAATCGTAGTCCCATTAATCTTTTTGAAAACACTTATCGGATGGGTAGTCTTGTATTTGGTGGCGGTCAAGTATTAATGCCTATGATGTATGAGCAATTTTCTGTTCGTCCGGACGCAATAATAAAAAAAGATTCTGCTGTTATAAGTATTGATAAAGAAGATATGTACACCGGAATGGGAATAGTGAGAGCAATGCCGGGGCCTGTTTTTTCAATTGCTTCTTTTGCGGGAGGTATGGCTTTAAAAGATTTGGGCAAAACTCAAAAGGAAAAAACAATGATGCACCTACTTGGATGTTTAATTGGTTCGATTGCAATTTTTTTGCCAAGCGCATTATTGGTTTTATTTTTTTTCCCAATATGGCACAATATGAAAAAATATGCTGCCGTATACCGATCTCTTGAAGGAATAAATGCTGTTGTTGTCGGAATAATGATTGCCGCAACCTTCTATTTAATGAAAGATTTTTCTTTATTGGAATTTAAACTTGGAAGTCTTTTAAATGCGACTGTTATAGCCGCTACTTTTACCTTATTACAGTTCACAAAACTACCGCCGCCCTTTTTGGTAATAGGATGTTTGCTTTTGGGATATTTTTTTTAATCTTTTTTATTGTAAAATTTTCTTGATTCAATTTCTTCTCTTACGTTTTCAGGAACTAGATAACGAATAGATTTTCCTTCTTTAATATTTTGGCGAACATGGGTTGCAGATATCTGTAATATTGGAGCTTCAAGCAAAATAATATTTGCCTGAATACGATTATTAATTTCAAAGCCTTCTCTTTTATAAACATGGATTAAATAATCTTTGATTATTTTTTCATAGTTCTTCCATTTATCAAGATTCCTAAAGCTATCGCTTCCCATAATGATTGAAAATTCATTATCGGGATATTTTTCTTTTAAATACGTCAGAGTGTCTATTGTATAAGAAGGTCGCGGTAAATTAAACTCAATATCTGAAACAACAATTCTGTTGTCAGATTCTACTGAAAGCCTAGCAAGATGTAACCTGTCATATTCATTTAGTAAACTACTTTTTTGCTTAAATGGATTTTGTGGAGATATAATAAACCAAACTTTTTTCAATCCAGTTTTATTTAAAATATGATTTGCTATTATTAAATGCCCAATGTGTATAGGATTGAAAGAACCAAAGTATAAACCAATTTTCATTAATAGTTTGATAATCAATTAATTATGTCAACAATTATATTTTCTGCTTCACAAAGCCTAAGGCTTAAAGTGTAGCCAGAAATACTTATCGAAATAGGATCCCCCATTGGCGCAATCTGTTCAACTAAAATTTTTTCTCCTGGGATACACCCCATTTCTAGTAGTTTTAAAGAAATCTCGCTACTAGTAAACTGACTTATGATTGCCTGCTGACCAGGCCTTAATTCCGTTAATCTCATTTTAATATAACAAAGCTAAATCTGCTGATTTACTTTTGCTTACGAAATATGAAAATATGATAACAGAAATTAATAAAAGAATTCGATTTTTCCCTTCTGGATTAAAATTTTCATTTAGAGATCGGAAAAAATTTAAACATTTTATTGATTTCATAATTTTACGAGAGGGGAAAAAATTAAAGACTATAAACTTTGTCTTTTGCACTGATTTGCAGCTTAGAAAGCTCAATAAAGCTTTTTTAAATCACGACTATTTTACAGACATTTTGACTTTTGACCTATCAGAAAACAAGGAAATAATAATTGCAGATATTTATATTAGTCTGGACCGAATAAATGAAAACTCAAAAATTTTTAATATCTCTTTTACTAAAGAGCTCCATCGTGTTATGATTCATGGTTTACTTCATCTTTGTGGGTATAAGGACAACAAAAAAATTGAAAAAAAGAAAATTCGAATAATAGAAGACAAATACCTATCACTTTATTTTAGTAGTAAATTTCATGTGAAATAAATTTAATATACCCATTTATCGACTTCACGTGAAACAGGTGAATAAATTAAGCACCATATAAATTATCCATTGGTTTTACCTTTGAACCTTTATGTTTCCAAAATATGATATTATCGTAGTTGGTGCGGGTCATGCTGGTTGTGAAGCAGCAGCAGCAGCAGCAAATCTCGGCTCAAAAGTTCTTTTGATAACCATGAACATGCAAACTATTGCACAAATGAGCTGCAATCCAGCTATGGGTGGAATAGCTAAGGGTCAAATAGTTAGGGAAATAGATGCTATGGGTGGATATTCTGGTATTATAACTGATAAATCAATGATTCAATTCAGGATGTTGAATAGGTCAAAGGGCCCTGCAATGTGGAGTCCAAGGGCACAAAGTGACCGAATGTTGTTTGCATCAACCTGGAGAGAAATGCTTGAAAAAACGCTTAATGTTGACTTTTATCAGGACATGGTAAAGGGGTTGAAAATTAAAGATGGCAAATGTTCTGGAGTAATCTCAGGTCTGGGACATGAGATTGAGGCAAAAGCTGTTGTTCTTACAAATGGAACTTTCTTAAATGGGATAATTCATATTGGGGAAAAAAATTTCGGTGGGGGCAGAGTTTCAGAAAAGGCAGCTACCGGAATAACGGAACAGCTTGTTTCACTTGGATTCGAAAGCGACAGATTGAAAACAGGTACTCCGCCAAGGGTAGATGGAAGGAGTCTTGATTATTCAAAAATGGAAGAACAGCCTGGCGATGAAGTAATAGAAGGATTTTCTTATTTAAACATCTCAAAACCAAAGTCTCAAAGAAGCTGCTGGATTACTTATACAAATCAGAAAGTGCACAATGTTCTTAAAACGGGGTTTGACAGAAGCCCAATGTTTGCCGGAAGAATTGACGGAACTGGTCCAAGATATTGCCCAAGTATTGAGGACAAAATCAATCGCTTTGCAGAAAGAGAACGTCATCAACTTTTCATTGAACCGGAAGGCTGGAATACTGTTGAGATATATGTAAACGGGTTTTCAACTTCTTTGCCAGAAGAAACACAATACGAAGCACTTCGTATTGTGCCTGGATTTGAAAATGCCAAAATCTTCAGACCGGGTTATGCTATAGAATATGATTTTTTCCCGCCCACACAATTAAAATACTCATTAGAAACAAAGCAAATCGCTAATTTGTTTTTTGCAGGACAAATAAATGGAACTACTGGTTATGAAGAAGCTGCTTGTCAGGGACTTATGGCCGGAATTAATGCCCATCAAAAAGTAAGAGAGCTTGAACCGGTAATATTAAAAAGAAACGAAGCATATATAGGAGTATTGATTGATGACCTGATAAGCAAAGGAACCGAAGAGCCATATAGAATGTTTACTTCAAGAGCCGAATTCAGAACCCTGCTAAGACAAGACAATGCTGATTTACGTTTGACAGAATTAAGTTGCCGTCTTGGGCTTGCATCACAGGAAAGAATGGAGTTGGTAAAAACAAAAAGGGAGGGTGTTGAAAAAATAAAAACTATTCTGAGTGAAACTGCTGTTACTCCAGAAGAAATAAATCCATTTCTTGAAAAATTTTCTTCCGCACCAATTTCTGAAAAACAAAAACTTTCAAAAACCTTACTTCGTCCCAATATTGAGCTGGATGAATTAGCCAATCATTTACCCGGGCTAAAAACTCAATTAAAAAATTTTTCTAAAGAGATTATTGAGCAAGCTTCCATTCAGGTGAAATATGATATTTATATAGAAAAAGAAAAGGAATTGGTAGAAAGAATGGGACAACTTGAAAATTTAAAAATTCCAGATACGTTTGATTACAAAAAAATACAGGCCTTGGGAAATGAAGCAAGAGAAAAGCTAACAAAAATTAAACCCACTACTTTAGGTCAGGCAAGCCGCATTTCTGGAATTAATCCAAGTGATGTACAAATTTTAATGGTTTTTATGGGAAGATGAGTTCTTTTGAAAATCAAGTGAAGCCAATACAAGTTTAATTTCACCAAAACTAACGCGGCTTCCAAGCTTTTCTTTAATTAGAGTAATATTTCCGCCTTGAAACTTTTTTAACGCAGGTTCAATCAAAACTATTTTCTCTCTACTTACCAATTCGCTGATTTGTATTTCTCCGGTTTCAACAAAATAAGCAAGATGTCCTTCAATAGTTTGAGCGGTCAGGTTTCTTTCTTTTGAAATATCATGAATCGATTTTCCTTCTTTATAAAGCTTAAACGACTCTGCCTTTGTATCAACCTTTGGTTTCTTTTCCCCCACACTTGCTTTTCTTTCTCTTTTAGGAGATTTTTCTTGAATCAATGATGAAAGATTGTTTTCTTTACAATACTCAAGAATAATATCTAAAAATTGCTGACCGTACTGAGCAATTTTTGCATCTCCAAACCCACTGATTTTTCTTAGCTCAGTTAAATTTTGTGGAAGAAACCGGGCCATCTCATCTAATGTATTTGTCCCTGCAACAATGTAAATTGGTAAATCTTTTTTAGCACATATAGTATCCCGCATTTTTCTCAGTTGCTGATGCAAAAGGGGATGAGGGCTTTCAATTCTTTGCATAGTAACACCAGCATATGCGTTTACTGTAAACGCAGGTAAAATAAAATTTTTCTTTCTCCTGTGATATGTTTCCATTTCAAATTTCCCTGCAAAACCTTCAAGCATATATTTATTTCTTGACAATAGTGCGAACACCTCTTTCAACCCATCATTAAATTCTTTTGCATGAATACGACTGTCGGTAACTGCCGGTGATTTATTGATTACTTCTAATAGCTTATTTTGTTCATTTACAAAGTATACTCCCCCCGCTTTTATACGTTCCTGCAAAATAAAGTTAGGTTCGGGTTGTTCTTCAATTAAAAATAAATTTTTTAACTGCAATTGAAATTTCTCTGCTGTCGATTGTATTTCATTTACCTTATCTGAAATTTCATTTATCCATTCGCCAGTTTCAATATTAAAAGAAGCTTTATGTTCTGATAAATAATTCTTCAAATCATTAATTTCTGCTATCGTGATTTTATAATCAAACAATGAAAGCAAAACTTTCAATTGGTAATTTTTTCTTGACTCCTGTAATTCCTCTTCTAACAAATTTGCTGAAGTTCTATTTTGCGAGAACCGGACAATTCTTTCATCGGTGAAAAAACCATTTGTTTTTATCCGGCTTTGAAGAATGATTCCGTCAAGTGTAGTGCAGCGGCTTAATGCAACATATACCTGGCCTGGAGCAAAGGCTTCCCCTGCATCGATAATTGCTTTTTCAAACGTCAACCCCTGGCTTTTATGTATTGTAATAGCCCATGCCAACCGCAATGGATATTGAACAAATGAACCTAACACTTCTTCTTCAAGTTGGCGGGATGTATTGTTCATTGCATATCGGATATTTTCCCATTTTTCTTTTTTTACTTCAATAGTATCTGGCTCATCATTACACTGCACAACAATTTTATCTTTATCAAGTTCTGTAATCACTCCAATCTTTCCATTGAAATACTTTTTTGCTTTTTCAGAATCATTTTTAATAAACATAGCCTGGGCCCCCACCTTTAAATGAAGTAATTCATCTGCCGGATACGCTGACTCAGGGAAATCTCCTGTCACCTCAGCCGAATATGTAAACGAAGAAGCATTAAGATTTAATAGTTCATTTGCATTTGTATTTCTTGCTTTCTCATTGTGCGTTGTAAGAATTATATAGCCATCATTTTTTGTTCTGCGAAAAACCGGCTTAAACCGACTCTCCAAAAGTTCTCTCCCGTCATCTTCCAGTTCATTATTCCGCACCTGGTTTAACAGGTTGATAAATTTTTCTTCGCTTTGCCTGTAAATTTTTTTGAACTCAATAAAAAGTGGCGGTTCTTCTTTTATAACAATGCTGTCAAAGAAAAACGGGCTGTTGTAATAGTCTTTTATTAAGGCCCATTCCGCTTCCTTAATAACAGGAGGCAACTGAAACATATCTCCAATAAATAATACCTGCAATCCGCCAAATCTTTCATGATGTTTTCGACGAACATGCCGCAATATGGAATCAACAGCATCGAGAGTGTCACAACGCACCATACTTATTTCATCAATGATGAGTAACTCAAGCTCACGAATAATTTTTTTCCTTTCACTTGTCATCTTCAACCGACTAATTAAACTATTACGGTTTGCCACATCTTCATTGTTTCTGCTAAAACCACTACCAGCGTCTGGTATAAAAGGAGAGAATGGCAATTGAAAAAATGAATGCATGGTAACACCGCCGGCATTAATCGCAGCCACACCCGTAGGTGCAACTACCGCCATTTGTTTATGGCAATTTTCCCGTATGTATTTAAGAAATGTTGTTTTGCCCGTACCTGCTTTACCCGTTAGAAAAATATTGCGGGAGCTTTGATTGACTAACTCAGTAGCCAACCGGAACATTTCATTGGTTGTATCGTAATTCGTCATACAGATGCTAAACTACTAAAGCTGTTTCATGAAAAATAAAAAGCCGCAAACTATGGCATAACAATTAATTTAATTATTACACACGGTTTGCGGCCAATTGAATTATTAGCTTTCGGCCGGCTTTGCACCCAGCATCAACAGCTCATTCAGCTGTATTTCTGTAATGTATTTTTTGTTACCGTCTTTGTCATTGTAACTGCGGTTTACCAGTTTGCCTTCGATAGCTACTTCTTTTCCTTTATCAAGATATTTTTCAGCTATCTCAGCAAGTTTGCCCCATGCTATAATGCGGTGCCATTGTGTTTCTGTTATTTTCTCGCCTTGTGCGTTTCGATAACTTTCACTGGTAGCAATACTGAACTGCGCCAGCTTCTTACCACTTTCTGTGTTCTTTACTTCTGGTTTTCCGCCCAGGTTGCCAATCAATTGTACTTTGTTTTTTAAAGCGTACATAGTTTTAAGTTTTGTGCCTCCGGGTCCGCCGGCTGGCGGATTTTGCGAAAGCGGTTTTTTAATTTTTTATCTCAACCAACCGGCGACGTCATTTCCGATTGACAACACAAAGATGATAGTGCCTAAAAACGGTATCCGGTTTTTATCCGTTTACTTGTGAAGCTAAACGGGTAAAAACGTTTGCACACGGATATTTTCCCGTACCTTAATTCCCTGAAACCATTACTATGCCTGCAATAGAAACTAAAACCTGTCTTGCCTGCGGCGAAAAACTAAAAGGAAGAGTTGATAAAAAATTTTGCAACGATTATTGCCGCAACAACTACAATAATCAGCAAAAGGCAAAGGGAAGCCACAGCAGTTATGTAAGAAATATCAATAACACATTGCTGAAAAACCGGAAAATCCTTGAAAGTATTTTACCTGATGGAGAAGAAACGGCTAAAGCAAATAAAGACAAATTGCAGCGTCTCGGTTTTCATTTCAAATACCTTACGCATACTTATACAACCAAAACCGGTAAGACTTATTTCTATTGTTATGATTACGGTTACCTGCCACTTGATAATGACTGGTATTTGATTGTAAAAAAGAAAGAAGAGTAAGTCTTTTAATTTAAACTGGTAAATTTTTTATTATGAAACGTTGGGTATTTATTTATATAACAATCATAGTGCAATCAGCAAATCTTTTGCTGGCACAAACAAAAGACATCACGGAAAAAATAAACAACAGAGCTTTTAACCCCTCTACAATCTTATGGAATGATACACCTGCACAAAAATGGGAAGATGCATTGCCGGTTGGTAATGGCCGTTTGGGCGCAATGGTGTTTGGAAAAAATAAAGAAGAACGCATTCAGTTAAATGAAGAAACATACTGGTCTGGTGGTCCTTATTCAACTGTTGTAAAAGGGGGTTATAAAGTTTTACCCGAAATACAAAAATTGGTATTTGAAGAAAAATATTTAGCAGCACATAATTTATTCGGCCGGAATTTAATGGGCTATCCTGTTGAACAAATGAAATACCAATGTCTGGCAAACCTGCATTTGTTTTTTAAAAACCAGGATAGCATTACCAATTATAAACGATGGCTTGACCTGGAAACCGGTATCTCAGGTGTTTCGTATAATTCAAATGGCATCACGTATCAAAGAGAAGTGTTTGCATCGGCACCTGACCAGGTAATTGTAGTTCGCATAACT
Organism: Bacteroidota bacterium; assembly: GCA_031362085.1. Taxonomy (GTDB): domain Bacteria; phylum Bacteroidota; class Bacteroidia; order Chitinophagales; family Chitinophagaceae; genus VBAR01. The sequence continues at coordinate 13,506 of JANLSA010000434.1, forward strand.
GCTGATAAGCCCGGTAGTATTTCTTTTACCGCTAACCTGCGTGGAGAAAGAAATCAAACACATTCCAATTATGCCACCGATTATTTCAGAATGGATCCTTATGGAAATGATGGATTAATTCTTACAGGAAAATCGGCAGACTATATGGGAGTGGAAGGAAAAATGAAATACGAGGCAAGGATAAAAGCAATCCCCGAAGGCGGCACAATGAAAACAAATGAAGTTGATCTAATTATTGAAAATGCCAATACGGTTACTCTCTATTTTGCTGCAGCCACCAATTTTGTAAACTATAAAGATGTCAGCGCCGATCAGCATCAACGGATGGATGCCTATTTAAATGGAATTGCAAATAAATCTTACAGTATAATATTAGAATCATCAGTAACTGATCATAAAAAATATTTCAGCAGAGTTTCATTGGATTTACCCAATTCAGAAAATTCTTTTTTACCCACAACAGAAAGAGTAAAAAAAATTCAAACCGAACCCGACCCTTCCATGACTGCTTTGAGTTATCAATTTGGAAGATACCTGATGATTGGTTCTTCAAGGCCCGGTACACAACCCGCCAACCTGCAGGGTATATGGAATGACAATATGAATCCTTCCTGGGATTCAAAATATACTACCAACATCAATACAGAAATGAATTACTGGCCGGTGGAAAGTGGAAATCTTTCTGAATGTGCTGAGCCATTAGTTAAAATGATAAAAGAATTAACCGATCAGGGCTCGCAGATTGCAAAAGAACACTATGGCGCAAGAGGGTGGGTGTTTCATCAGAATACAGATATATGGAGAGTGGCCGCACCTATGGATGGGCCAACATGGGGAACATTTACTGTTGGCGGCGCATGGCTTTGCACACACATATGGGAGCATTATCAATATACAATGGATAAAGATTTTTTAAAAGAAACCTATCCGTTGATAGAAGGCTCTGTACAATTTTTTATGGATTTTTTAGTGCCGCATCCCAATGGAAAATGGCTGGTGACCAATCCTTCTACTTCCCCGGAAAATTTTCCGGATGGTGGTGGAAACAAACCCTACTTTGATGAAGTAACAGCCGGATTCAGGGAAGGCACTACTATTTGTGCAGGATCTTCTATTGATATGCAGATACTCTACGATCTGTTTGGTTATTTTATTGAAGCGTCAAAAGTTTTAGGAAAAGAAGATTTATTTGTTCAGCAGGTAAAAACTGCTAGAGAAAAATTAGTGCCTCCGCAAATTGGTAAAGATGGTTCATTGCAGGAATGGGCCGATGACTGGAAATCACTGGAAAAAAATCATCGCCACTTCTCTCATATGTATGGCTTGTATCCGGGTAAGGTTTTGTATGAAAAAAGAACACCTGCATTTATAGAAGCGTATAAAAAAGTGCTGGAAGAAAGAGGAGATGCCTCCACCGGTTTTTCAAGAGCATGGAAAATGGCTTTGTGGGCAAGGTTAAATGACGGCAACCGGGCCAATAAAATATATAAAGGATATCTAAAAGAACAGAGTTGTACTTCTCTATTTGCTTTATGCGGAAGATCCTTACAGGTTGATGGCAACTTTGGTGTAACCGCCGCAGTTACTGAAATGCTGATGCAATCGCATGACGGATTTATAAAACTTCTACCCGCATTACCTGACGAATGGAGCGAAGGAGAATTTAAAGGAGTTTGTGCAAGAGGTGCTTTTGAATTAGATTTTCAATGGCAAAATAAAAAAATAACTGCATTGAAAATTCTATCCAAAGCAGGAGAAGTTTGCAGGATTGAAACAAACCCCAATGTAAAAATTACAAATAACAGCAAGAATGTTTATTTCAAAAAACTTCCTGGCGGCATAATAGAATTTAAAACTGTGAAAGGCGAAAACTACCAGGTCAAATAATTATAACTATACTTTTAAAAAATAAAATTGATAGCATGAATCAGAAATCATCATTCGGCTTACTTTTTCTTTGTTCTGTATTTTTTATTGGCAGCAGCCCTGCACAGAATAAAAAATTAACCCTTGAAGACATTTATACCAATAACCTCTACCGGGCAAAAGGTGCCGGTCAATTACGATGGATGAAGGATAACAAAAGTTACTCAACGCTGGAATACAACACAGCTGCAAAGGGAAATGATATTGTTCGTTATGATGTTGCCGGCGGCACAAAAACAATTCTTGTAAATGCCGTCCAATTGTTACCTGCAGGATCAGATAAGCCATTGACCATTGATAACTATATATGGTCAGACGATAACAGCAAGCTTTTGATATTTACTAATACAAGAAAAGTTTGGCGGCAAAATTCAAGAGGTGATTATTGGGTGTTGAATCTTACTACGGGTAAACTAAAGCAATTGGGTAAGGGCCTGGAAGAAGCTACGCTGATGTTTGCAAAATTTTCGCCGGATGGTAGAAGAGTGGCTTATGTAAGCAAACAGAATATCTATACAGAAAATATAAGTTCAGGAGTAATTACACAATTAACAAAAGATAAAGGAAACAATATCATTAACGGAACTTTCGATTGGGTGTATGAAGAAGAGCTGGATGACCGTGACGGCTTTCGCTGGAGCCCCGATGGAAAAAATATTGCGTACTGGCAATCGGATACAAAAGGTGTCGGTACTTTTTACCTCATTGATAATGTGGATTCCAATTATTCCAGACCCATTCCATTGCCTTATCCAAAAGTAGGCACTGCAAATTCTGCCGTAAAAGTTGGTGTTATCTCTGCAACCGGCGGACAAACAAGATGGTTTAAGGTACCCGGAGATCCCCGCAATAATTATTTAGCCCGCATGGATTATATACCCGGCTCTGATGAAGTTATGATTCAGCAACTGAACAGGCTGCAGAATACAAATACCGTATGGGTGGGTAATACAAAAACTATGGCGCTGAAAACTATTCTTACAGATAAAGACGAAGCATTTTTGGATATACATGATAATATTGTCTGGCTGGATAATACAAAAGCTTTTACCTGGACCAGTGAAAAAGATGGATGGGAACATTTGTATAAAGTATCAAGAGACGGTAAAGAAATGCAACTGATCACCAAAGGAAATTTTGATGTGGTGAATATTAATTGCATCGATCCGGTTGGTGGTTATGTATATTATATAGCTTCGCCGGAAAATTATACCCAACGATATCTCTATCGCAGCCGGCTCGATGGAAGTGGAGAAGCAGAACGGGTATCTCCTAAAAATATGGCGGGTCAGCATTCTTACCAGATATCTGCAGATGCTAAATATGCTATACACAATTTTACAAATGCAACAACCCCACCACGCATATCACTTATCGATCTGTCTACACATACAGAAATAAAATTGCTGGAAGACAATGCTGTTTTAAAAAGCCGGATTGCAGAATTGGGATTACGCCCCAAAGAATTTTTTAAAGTGGATATCGACGAAATAATACTGGATGCCTGGATGATAAAGCCAAAAGATTTTGATCCACAAAAAAAATACCCCGTCATCTTTCATGTGTATGGAGAACCGGCAGGCTCTACAGTTCAGGACAACTGGGGCACCGGAGATAATTTCTGGCATCAATACCTGTCAAATGAATTAGGTTGTATAGTGATTAGTATTGATAACCGCGGTACACGGGTACCACGGGGCCGTGAATTCAGAAAATGTATTTACCGCCAGATTGGTTTACTGGCTGCAGATGATCAGGCCGCAGCAGCAAAAAAAATAATGACCTTGTACCCATTTATAGATGCCAATCATGTTGGCATCTGGGGCTGGAGCGGTGGCGGGCAAATGTCATTGCATTGTATATTCCGTCATGGTGATGTGTTTAAAACAGCGATTGCCGTTTCCTTTGTAGCCTTGCAAACACTCTACGATAATATTTATCAGGAAAGATATATGGGCCTGCCTTCTGATAATGTGGAAGGATACCGGGAAGGGTCTCCCTTAACACATGCAAAAAAATTAGAGGGCAATCTCATGATTATGCATGGAACAGGAGATGACAATGTGCATTATCAAAATTTTGAAATGCTGGTGAATGAATTAATTAAAAATAATAAGCTGTTCAGCATGATGTCTTATCCTATGAGAGATCATGGTATCAGCCAGGGAGCGAACACAACTTTGCAGATGAGGAGAACAATGGCGCAGTATTGGAAAAAGAATTTGTAAATAATTTTTTCTCTTATTTATTATTGAACCACATAGGAGCATAGAAACATAGGTATACACATAGCTCTATGTGTTTTTTTCTGTTGTGCTTTATGTGCCTATGTGGTTCAATCAAATGCCCTGTACAGGCTTCAATAAATTATTTGTACCTTGAAGAGGAAAAAAATTAGCAACCAACAACATGAGCACTTTCCCAAGCATTTTCAATGATGTTATCGGCCCGGTAATGAGGGGCCCATCCAGTTCGCACTGTGCAGCATCTTTACGCATTGCCCGTTTGTGCAGGGACCTGATGGATGAAAACATTAAAGATGTTTTAATTGAATTTGATCCAAATGGCTCGTTAGCTACTACACACAAAAGCCAGGGATCTGATATGGGATTGTTTGGTGGATTTCTTGGATGGGAAGCCTATGATGAACGATTGCCCCAATCAGATAAACATATTATAACAGCAGGAATAAATGTCAAAATCAATATTGTTGATATAGGCAACGGACACCCTAACCTGTATAAAATAACACTGCATAATAATAAAGAAACAAGAAAACTTACCGCCATCTCCACTGGTGGCGGAATGATAGAGGTGATTGCAATAGATGATGTGAAAGTTTCGATGGCAGGAGATTATTTTGAAACATTGATCTATTGTGATAAATCCGAAAACATCATTGCATTTTTAAAAGCTTCTATACAATTTGATGATATAGAATTTCACAAAGGCGAAATATCTTTTATTGAAATTAAATCACAAGCTGTTTTAGATAACGGTATTTGCAAAGAGCTGCAGGCAATGGAAGGCGTTTCATTCATCAAACAACTGCAACCCGTTTTACCGGTAATGGCCCGGAACAATTTACAGGTGCCTTTTATTACCTGTAATGAAATGATGAAATATAATGAAGACAAAAATAAATCGCTATGGGAGTTGGCAGTTGATTACGAAATGGCAAGAGGAAATATTTCTGACACTGAGGTATTTGAAAAGATGCGTAGTATTATTCATATCATGGGTAATGCTATTCAGCTTGGTTTAAAAGGAACAAATTATGATGACCGCATTTTAGGAAGTCAGTCATTACAGTTTAAAGAAAAACTGGAAGCAGATAAATTAATTGGAGGTGAAACGAATAACCGCATCATTATGTATGTAAGTGCCATGATGGAAGTAAAAAGTTCAATGGGAGTAGTTGTAGCGGCACCCACTGCCGGAAGTTGCGGTGCTTTGCCTGGCGCATTGTTCGGTACGGCTCATTCTATGCAATTACACGAGGATGAATTAGTGAAAGCAATGTTGTCTGCTGGATTAATCGGTGTTTTTATTGCTGCACATGCAACTTTTGCTGCAGAGGTAGGTGGCTGCATGGCCGAAACCGGATCAGGTGGAGGTATGGCTGCTGCTGCAATAGTAGAAATGAAAGGCGGCACACTTAAACAATCTATTGCTGCTGCTTCATTGGCGTTGCAAAATTCATTGGGCATTATCTGTGATCCGATTGGCAATCGGGTTGAAGCTCCTTGCTTAGGTAGAAATGTAATGGCCGCCACCAATGCTGTGTCCTGTGCTAATATGGCTTTGTCCGATTATGAACAACTGATACCGCTGGATGAAGTGATAGAAACCATGAAAGCAGTGGGAGATCAGATACATCATACTTTGCGCTGCACCAATCTCGGCGGACTATCCATAACTAAAACAGCAAAAAAAATTGAAGCGATGCTGGAAGAAGTACCGGGTAAATTTTTTAAAAGTTGTTAGCCTCGTTTAATTTTCACTTAGAAAAAAGATAACTCACAAGACATTATTTTTACAGCATGTCAAACCCGGTTATTTGTATTGGCGCATCCTTTATTGATGAATTGTTTCATGCACAGGATGAAATGATGCTTGCTACTACAAATGAAGCAATAGTTACAAAAACCACTGGAGGCGTAAGCAGGAATATTGCACACCAGCTTGCGTTGTTGAATGTTTCCGTACAATTAATAAGTGTGTTTGGCAATGACAGTGACGGAGATTGGTTAAAAAGTGATTGTAAAAATGCCGGAGTAAATCTTGATGCCTCTATAACCAAAGAAGGTCTTTCGGGAAAATACACGGGCATATTGAATCCAGATGGCTCCCTGTTTTCTGCATTCTTAACCAATGCTGCCAACTATTTAATAACACCTAAACATTTAGAACAACATAAAGATTTATTAAAAACGGCATCGTACCTGCTGGCTGATGCTAATGTAAGTATTGAAACAGCGGACTGGGTGCTTGCATTCAGCAATGAAACGGGAATTCCTTTTATTCTTGAACCCGTATCGGTTCCTCCCGCAAGAAAATTTAAAGACGCTGATTTGAAAGGGCTTTATCTTATTACTCCCAATGAAGACGAACTTCCTGTGTTGTGTTCTGAAAAAGCAATTTTTACACAGCAGCAAATAGAAGAGTTGCTGGAAAGGGGGATAAAAAATATCTGGTTGCATAATGGAAAACATGGATCGGCATTATATAGTCATGAAAAATCAATTACCCTTAAGGCACCCGAAATAGATGTGGTGGATTGTACCGGCGCAGGCGATGGTTCTTTGTCAGGATTTATTTTAGGAAAAATTCTTGATAATGATGAACTCGGCTGTTTAAAACTTGCTCATACGCTTTCGGCAGAAATATTACAAGTAAATGGAGCTATTGCCACGCATCTCAATCAACAAAAATTATTACAGCTCGTTTCAAAATATTATCCTGAATGAATTCATTTTTAGAAATACATCCTGATGTAGCAAAAGCCCTTGCGGCTTCTAAGCCGGTTGTTGCATTAGAATCCACAATCATTTCTCATGGAATGCCCTTTCCACAAAATATTAATACGGCAATTGAAGTAGAACAAATAGTTCGGGAAAATGGAGCCGTACCAGCTACCATTGCAATTATTAATGGTAAATGCCATGTGGGATTAAACAAAGAGCAGCTTGAACATTTTGCTGCGGCAAAAGATGTGTGGAAAGTAAGTTTAAGAGATATCCCATTTGTTCTTAGCAAAAATTTACCGGGCGCCACTACTGTTGCAGCAACTATGCGAATCGCTTCAATGGCGGGAATAAAAATATTTGTAACGGGGGGAATCGGAGGTGTGCATAGAAATGCGCAACAAACAATGGATATATCAGCAGACCTGACTGAAATGGAAAAAACTTCTGTCGCCGTAGTTTCTGCGGGGGTAAAATCTATTCTTGATATTGGACTTACTCTTGAATACCTGGAAACAAAAGGAATCCCCGTTGTAACAATTGGGCAGGATGAGTTCCCAAGTTTCTATTCCCGGAAAAGCGGATATACTTCGCCATTGAAATTAAATACACCAGGTGAAATTGCAAAAATGCTAGATGTAAAATGGCGGTTGGGCCTTACGGGTTCTGTGCTAATTGCCAACCCGGTTCCGGCAGAACAGGAAATAGATGCAGCAGAAATGGAAATTTATATTGAAGCTGCATTAAAAGCTGCTGCTGAAAATAAAATTACCGGAAAAGATGTAACTCCTTTTTTATTAAAATATATAGCCGGACATACAAATGGAGAAAGCCTTGAAGCTAATATTGCTTTGATAAAACATAATGCGAAAGCTGGAGCCCAAATAGCCGCAGCACTCGCTGTATTCAATTTTTCCTCCTAACCCGCTATTGTTTCCGATCTTTTTAATTTCTTGTTCATTCTTTCTCAAAAAAACATTTTCCGATCTGTACCTTTGTTGCTAAATCAATTACTACTACATGTACCGAATTCTTATTGTTTTTATTCTAATTCTTACCACTCAGTTTTCGTATGCCCAGGGCAAAAAAAATAAATCTAAAAAAATAAACCCCGATACACTTGTTATCAATAATCTTAAAACGCATATTCGTTTTCTTGCTGATGATAAATTAGAAGGCAGAAGAACCGGAACAGCTGGCGAGCAACTGGCAATGGAATATATCAGCAATCAATTTCAAACTGCAGGATTAACGCCCAAAGGGACGAATAATTTTTATCAACCTTTTGAAGTAAATGAAGGAAAAGAAATTGACCCTGCCACTTCGCTGGAAATAAATAATATTATTCTAAACCCAGCGAAAGATTTTTTTCCCTTTCCTTTTTCTCCCGATATCAAAATGGAAGCGCTGCCATCTATTGCGCTGCGTGAGTCAGATATGCCCTGGTTTTTCGATTTGAAAGAAACGATTGATGAAAATAAAAACAATCCGCATTTCGACCTGGATGGATTTATCAAAACTAAAGCTGCAGAAGTAAAAAAGAAAAATGCATCAGCCTTGTTCATTTATAATACTTCCGGCGCAGATGATAAACTTACTTTCAACGGAAAAGATCGTTCTAATCAATTATCAATTCCGGTTATTTATGTTGAAAGAAATGCTGCTTCAAAACTTTTTAAAGACACAGATACGCCACTCGATATTAATTTGAAAATTAAAATCACTGAAAAAATCAGAACGGGAAATAATGTAATTGGTTTTATCAACAACAATGCAGCCTCTACTGTAATACTCGGCGCACATTTCGATCACCTGGGCTATGGCGAAGATGGCAACTCAATGTTGCGTACCGGAGAAAAATTAATACATAATGGCGCCGATGATAATGCAAGTGGAACGGCCGCATTAATTGAAGTGGCAAAAATTCTTGCAACCTCAAAATCTAAAGCCAACAATTACCTTTTTATCGCTTTCTCAGGCGAAGAACTGGGCTTGTATGGTTCAAAATATTTTACAGAAAACCCAACCATTGATTTGAAGACAGCAGACTATATGATAAATATGGATATGGTTGGACGGTTGAATGACAGCAGCAAAGTATTAACTATTGGCGGGTTTGGTACTTCGCCGGTATGGAATGAAGTAATAAATAATAATGCGAATTTTAAATTAGCGTCTAAAAAAAATTATGTTGCGCCAATTGTGATCAGAATAGATTCAAGCGGCACCGGCCCAAGCGATCATACTTCTTTTTACAGAAAAGAGATCCCTGTGCTGTTTTATTTTACCGGGTTACATAAAGACTATCATAAACCAACAGATGATTTTCAGTTAATAAATTATTCGGGTGAGCTGCAAATAATAAAACATATTGTGTCGGTAGTAGACGCAATGGATAAAAAAGAAAAACCGCTTTTTGCAAAGACAAGAGAGACTCAATCAGCCAGCTCAATGCGAAGCGGAAGTGTAACGATGGGTGTAATGCCAGACTATACTTATTCCGGTGCGGGACTGCGCTGCGATGGTGTAAGTGAAGGAAGGCCTGCACAAAAAGCCGGAATAAAAGCAGGTGATATTATTTTACAAATTGGAGATTACAGCATTTCGTCTATGGATAGTTATATGCAAACATTAGGGAAGTTTATGAAAGGCGATAAAGTAAAAGTAAAAATAAAAAGAGGGAATGAGGTAATAGAAACTGAAGTCCAGTTTTAAATTTACTTTTATGAGAAAATAGGTTTGCGGTTTATAAAAAAATGAAACTAATTCTTGATACAGCAGAACTGACTCATGACTTCTTTGAAGACACGAAGTTGCTCGGCATTATGGCACCGGTAAAGGACTACCAGTTGAGTTGGCAATTGAACCAGTTAATGGGGATTGAATTTCGAATCAACAATGATATTGAAATACAGCTGACCCGTAAGCGGCGCAACTATTTTTTTTCAGTCTATGATTTTCATGAAGACACCAGCTGCCTGAGCCATTATTTATACAACAACCAGTTCGACGGCGAATATCTTTTACCGGAATTCAAACATCTTGATTTTTTATGGCTGATAAAAGGCGAGATTGTTTCTGATGAATCAGTTCAGGAATATATTACAGCTATAAAAACAATCAGCACTGTGCAGTTGGTTATGGAACTTACAAATGAAAAAATTAAAAATAAAGAACACCTGATTTTCTAAATATCTTTTTGTTTGACTTTAAATTTATTACCATGTGGAAAGAAGAAGAAAATAAACTCTATAGAAAATTTGAATTTAAAAATTTCAGTGAAGCGTTTGCGTTTATGACACGAGTTGCCCTGGAAGCAGAAAAAATGGATCATCATCCTAACTGGAGCAATGTGTGGAATACGGTTGAAATATGGCTGAATACGCATAGTGCCGGAAATATAGTTACTGAGAAAGACAGGGAGCTTGCAAAAAAAATTGACTCCATAATATCCTGAGCCAGATGAAGGATGCCAACCGCAACCACCATACTCATGATTCGCCCCGCTGTTTTTGGTTTTAACACTGAAACAGCAAACAATAATTTTTTTCAACGAAAACTAACTCAAAACAAAAACGAAATTCATTTAAAAGCATTAAATGAATTTGATGCCATGGTAAATTTGTTGCGTGAAAATTTGATAGATGTGCTCGTTATAGAAGACACACTAACACCCATAAAACCCTCTGCTATTTTTCCCAACAACTGGCTAAGTACTTCTCCTGATGGAAAAGTTTTTGTGTACCCAATGTATGCCGCAACCAGAAGAAATGAAAAAAGAGATGATATCCTGAAATTACTGGCTGAGAAATATGTTGTAACTGATGTGCAGGACTGGAGTGAATATGAAGCCGAAGGAAGATTTCTGGAAGGAACAGGAAGTATGATGATAGACCATGACAATAAAATGATTTACGCTGCAATCTCTGAAAGAACAAGTCCCGCTGTATTAGAAAAATTTGCATCCGTCAATGGTTTTTCCGCAGTTGTATTTCTGGCAAAAGATAAAAGCGATAAGCCGGTTTACCATACCAATGTAGTAATGGCACTCGGGCAAAGCTTTTGTGTGTTATGTGAAGAAGCAATTGATGAAGAATGGGAGTTGATAGCCGTAAAACAATTATTGGAAAGTACGGGCCATGAAATTATTGCGATTACAAAGGAACAGATGCACTGTTTTGCCGGAAATATGCTGGAAGTAAAAAATAAAAATGATGAATCATTTTTAATAATGAGTAGTGCTGCCTTTAATTCACTAACTGATGAGCAAAAAGAAAAATTGCAATTCTTTGCTCAGTTATTGCCCGTTGCAATACCAACTATAGAGGCTGCCGAAGGTGGAAGTGTAAGGTGTATGATGGCAGAGATTTTTTTAGAGAAAAAAAAATAATTCCTGTCAGAAAATAATTTTTGCCCCC
>JANLSA010000448.1:0-5168 GCA_031362085.1 Bacteroidota bacterium
CATCCAGACTATTATTCAAATGCGACACCCGGCGAGCAACGACATTCACTGGAAATTTCAGCCAACCTCAATAAAGCTTTTAAAACATTTCAAAATCCGGATGAAACAATCAAGTATGTACTGCAACTAAAAAATCTTTTGCAGGAAGAAGAGAAATATGAACTTCCCGCAGGGTTTTTGATGGAAGTAATGGAGATAAATGAACAACTAATGGATGCCGATGAACCGGATGCTGTTTTACATATGAAATCGGTTATTAAAAACCTTCAAATCAGCATATATAAACCTATTAAGCAAATTGTGGAGCATTATCAAGAAGGTATTACTTCCGAAAAAGAATTGCTGCAAGTAAAAGAATATTATTACAAGAAAAAATATCTTGATCGGATTAAAAAGCAGCTTGAAAAATAACCTGGTTAATCTCCATTTTAAATTTTACGTTTTACTATTTACACTTTACATTTGCAACCTCCTGAAAAAATCGGGGCAGGTTGCCCGGGTGGCGGAATTGGTAGACGCAGCAGACTCAAAATCTGCCGTTCGCAAGGATGTGCTGGTTCGATTCCAGTCTCGGGCACAAAAAAAGCTTCATCAATTGATGAGGCTTTTTTGATTTAGTTCATTGCTATAATATAAGTTTCTTTAAAAACATCCAGTTTAAAAATCAGTATCCCAATTGTTATAATTTACACCGCGGTATTCCTTATACCAAACAGGAATATATAATGCCTTCAAGGTTTCTACCTATTTTCTTGAAAAATGCACATTTACAAAAGTGTCAGCTTCTCCATGATAAACCTAAAACGATTTTTTTTAAGAAAAGCAGCAGAACCGCCAGCACTATAAATTGGCAATTCCACGTAAAATAATTCTGAGTTTCTGCTGTTTACTTCAAAGTTCCAAATACTCCCAATTGACAATCCGGGTACATAAATTCTTTTTACATCTAACCTACCCTGTTTAGTAAATTATTTGTATAAATTAACAAACGATTTTACCAGCGATTTAGCTTCTATTGTAAAATCAAATTTCATAAAAGGTAGTGTAGTGATTAAGTCCTTTTCTATATACATCAGGGCTGCAATGAAAATATTTTTTAAAAAGCTTTCCAAAAGAAGTAAGATCGGAATAACCCACTTGCTGGCATACTTCAGAAATTGAAATATCATAATTGCTGATAAATTTTTTTGCTGCTTCCATTCTTTTTTTAATCAGGTATTGTGTAGGGGTAAGCCCGAATAATATCTTAAATTGACGAATAAAATATTCCCGATTAAGACATGCTATAGCAGAAATTTTATTCAAATTTATATTTTGATCATAGCATGCTTCTATAAAATCACGGGCATAGTTGAGCCGCTTATACAATTCTTCCCGGGTAGCTGGTTTTAATGCACTCATATCATTTATCTCAGTTCGTACATTTTTATTTAGTTGTAATAATGATACAAGAATGCAATTATACAATTCTACTATTTCGTCATTGCGATGTTCAAATTCATTTACTAAAGAATGTATCTGCATGATTAAAGGAAAAATAGTTGCCTGATGTAAATAAGTTTGCTCAACAAAGTTCAATTCCATTTTATCGACCTCAACATTACTGTTTAATAATTCAACGGGATTACTTAAAAGACCTTGGATAACAGAGGAAACATATTTTTCGCTAAAATTCAAGGCAAATGATTCCACTTCAATATCTGAATCTATAAAACTTGCGTACTCTGTATTATTATTTAAAATAAGAAAATTCGAATCATTTACGGCATATTGGGTGTTATCGGTTAAATAATATTCATTCCCCTTAAAAGCAAGCTTTAGTGACAAACAACCTCTGTGTTTTTCATAGTAAATATTTTTAGATCTGGCATGAATAACAGTATTTTCTTCACGATATAATCGGTTGTATTTTACCAAATCAAACCCGGGTGCATTAAAATTGGGAAACTCGGGAATTAGTCGAACAGTGTTTTCTTGCATTTTATTTTATTATGTCGTCAGCAATGAATTATAAGTTTACAATTTCAATTTTAGATTTATACCGCTTGAATTTGATTTTGATTTGGAACAAAATATTTATTTTAAATTATTTTCGTAGAAACAAATTCTTTGTTGAACTTTCACACTCACTCCACTTACTTATCAAATTGAAATCTTTAGTATTATAACCAAACTTTGTAATTGGTTTTAAATGAAGAGTCTTATTTTTTTTGATTTGCTGCAATTAAATAATACCAATTCTACTAACCGGGGTTATCTGTATATGAATGATTGAATATTGTATATGAGAAGAACTTGTTTTTATATTACTTAATTTTCTTTTACAAAAGAAAATTAGTCCACTTCCAATATTTTTTTTGCATTCACCCAGTAAATATTATCCCACCCATTTAAAGGGCTATGAATGAGTTTTTCCAAATCATTTCGATTTTTTTGATTTAAAAATGGAGGCTTAAAACTGTTTCTGCTGGTAGCAAAGAAGAAATATTTTTTATCAGGTGATACAAAAGGACAATAAGTAAGCCCAGTACCATTGACTTTATCTCCAAGGTTTTTTGCTTTGGTCCATTCACCTTGATTGCTTTTATAACTAATAAATAAATCACCGGAACCATAATTGCCTTTTCTTTTGTAGCCTGTAAAAATTAAATACTTTTCATCAGCGTCTACATAGGCATTAAACTCAGCCCCATTAGAATTAACTGCCTGTGGTAAGCTAACTGCAGTATCATACCTGAAATTTTTAAAAATGCAAACAACAATATCTTCATCCTTCTCATCCATTACTCTTGTAAAATAAATATTCCCGTTTCGGGTTAAGGATGGATAAAATTCATCCTTCCCTGTATTAATTGGTGCCCCCATATTTTTTGGTTTTTGCCACTGATTATTCTTCTGTTCAATAAACCAAATATCATAGTCTTTTTCTGATACGGCTGAATCATTTAACGGGCGGTTAGATACAAAATAAATTTTTTTCCCATCGGGTGAAAATGACGGTTCTAAATCATTATACTTACCACAAAACGAAGCCACTTCCGGTTTACTCCATTTACCATTTATTTTTTTTGAATACATGATAGTACTAAAACTTCTTCCACCTAAATATTGAAAAGTATAAAACAGCTCATCCCCTTTTGGAGAAATTGCCATATCCCGGTTTCCATATTCATCACTTACAATGCCCGGTGCAAAAAGTATTGGTGTATCCAACGCCATTTTCTTAAAGTATGAATTAATTGAATTGTGTTGTGAAAATGCTAATGTTGAGATCAATTGCATACACATCATGATTTTACTTTTCATATTTTTTTTATTAAGATTGAATGATAATTATCACAATGCTACGAATCATAGGCAAGTACAAAATCATTAAAAAGCTCAAGAGGAATTATAAGTAGCTGAATAGCCAATTGGCGTGTATATTATTAAAAAGAATGTTTTTTACACGGTATTGATGCTTTTATACACTCAATAATGCTTTTAATATAGAAACCTTGACTTTCCCGATATTTATTAGAAATTTGTCTGTGAAATTTTCTATAAGGCATCATATTTATTTTTGGGTTGGATACATAGTCTGGGATGTGTTACAAGCTGTTGTATCTATGTCGGCGACTTCATCGGGTAAACTAACGACCGAGTTTATTTCTGCATTAAATACTTCGCTCATAACTGTGCCTGTAAAAATTCTTCTTTCTTATTGTTTGCTCCATTTTACCTTAAAACCAATGCTGCAGAATAAAAAAAATATTTCAGTTTCTGCTGCAAAAGCAGCATTAGCTATACTTGTTACTTTATTTATACTCAGGGCAATAGTTATTTATATTGTATTTCCGATTTTTTATAATGTAGAAGCTTCGTCATTAAAATTTTTCAGGCCCTCAAGTATTATCATTACGATGTTTGATTTAATCATTCCATCCTGCCTGCTGATTATTTATGAATTGTACCGATACACCAAAACTTCAAGAGATCGGGAAAGCAAACTTGAAAAAGAAAAAATATTATCAGAACTCAATTTTTTAAAAGCACAGATTAATCCGCATTTTCTGTTTAATGTATTAAGTACGGTGCATGCCTTATCAAGAAACAAAGCACCTGAAGCGGCAGATGTTACCATGAAACTTTCCAAACTCATGCGTTTTATGCTATTTGATTCCAAAGGAAAAACAATCAATCTATCGGAGGAGATAAAAGTTCTTGAAGATTATATAGAGCTGGAAAAAGTACGATTTAGTAATAAACTTACAGTAACGTTTGTAAAAAATATTGATGATGAAACACAACGGGTTGCTCCTTTAATTTTACTGCCCTTTGTAGAAAACGCTTTTAAACACGGCTCCTCAGACAGTATATTTAATTCATTTGTAAATATTATTCTAACCGTTAAAAACGGGGCTTTGAATTTTGAAATTGAGAATTCTGTTGAAGACGCAGTTCAAAATGATAAAAGCATGCAGATCGGATTAACAAATATTAAAAGGCAGCTCGAATTAATTTATCCAGACCATAGTTTAGTTTTGGAAAGAAAAAGCAAAACTTTTTTTGTGTCCCTGAATTTTAATTTACAGAATAATGAGAAAGTATAATTGCATAATAATTGAAGACGAACATCTTTTGGCAGAAGTGCTTGTTGATTATATAAAGCAGGTCCCGTTTCTCGATTTAAAATCAGTATTTGGGGATGGTTTGGCTGCTATGGAATTTTTACAACAAAACAAAGTCGAATTAATTTTTGTAGATATAAACCTTCCCAAATTAAAAGGAATTGACTTTATTAAAATGTTTCAGGGTACTTCAAAATTCATAATTACAACAGCGTATCATGAATATGCAGTCCTGGGTTATGAATTGAATGTAATTGATTATTTATTAAAACCCATTGACTTTAGCCGGTTTTTAACTGCTGTAAATAAAATGATAACTGATGAAAAAAAAGAAGCGGATCGGGGAAAACGGAGTGAAATAAATGACTACTTATATGTAAATATTAATAAACGAAGAGTAAAAATAAATTTTTCCGAAATACTTTATATAGAAGGAATGAAAGAATATGTGAAGATTTATATTGCGAAAGACAAATGGTTAATTACAAAAGCGCAAATTGGTCAGCTATATGAATTATTGAATGATCAGTTTGTTCGTATTCATCGTTCATATATTAT
>JANLSA010000491.1:0-21862 GCA_031362085.1 Bacteroidota bacterium
AATACTTTTACTAAAACAAATTGTTTTGCGAGACAGCCGCTTTAATGAATTGCGGATGCCGAGATTATTTCTTTCAATCGTATTCGTATGATATTGAAACTTACAATGAATAGTAGTTGGAATAAGCGAAGGATAAATATTTAAACCATCCGTATAAATTTTACGTGGGTTAAGGGCAAGCACCTTATCAATTACTTTTCTGATGTTTTCTTTTGTTCTGGCGCCAACAATAAAATCTATAATTGATTTTGTAGTTCGGTTGATAGCATAGGTAATGTACTTATAACAAGAAGGATGATTTCTGCCAATAAAAGTTTGCATCTCATCTACTTCATACACTTGTTTTGTTTCGGTAAAAACAGGTGTTGTAATCGTTTTACTAATAAAGAGCAATCTTCTTCTTACCGTTGTTTTTGCAATATGCAAATACCTGCCGATTGAGCTAATGCTCATGCCTTCATTATTGAGTAGCACAATATTTTTATCCTCTGTTGTTGATGTAAGTTTGTATGTATAAAATGATTGCTGATATTTATGACATTGCTTACAAAAATATTTCTGAATAGTTTTATAGCAGCCTTTTTTAATGCAGGCATTAGTACAATAGCGGCAAATAGCAAGTGATAATTGGCTCACAATAGAAAACAAAAACCTTTAGGGGCTTATATTATGGCGAATCTCTTATTAAGTAATGATATAAACAATACCACGAAAGGAGTAAAATGAAACCGCTGGTTATTAAAAACCAACGGCTTAGAAATTAATTTTTTGTTTAGGTGATAATTGGCTCACTACCTGATGGATGCTTTTCTGAGAGACCATAAAGCAAAAAAAGCTTACGCTTCATAAAACAACAAAGCACGGCAGTACCGGGCTTTGTTGTTTTATCAATGCTGCTTCACAAGTGTGTAATTTGTATAATCACCATCCAATCCGATTGGTACAATTTGCTCTCCTATCAACAACCATTTTTCCTTATTCAAAATTCGATTTGAATTAAGCTTGAGTTCAAAATAATTTGACTTACAACTTCTGATTAAATAAGTTTTATGCTTTATCACAGAATATACTGTAATGCTTCTAACGATTTTCTTAGGTAATAATATCTCACCGTACACATCAGTATATCTTGCTTCAGCTTCTTTATCCCCTTCATTTATTACGACGGTACAATGGGGTGTAGTATTGTCAAAGTATAGAATCTTTAGTTTAATGCTATCAGCGTGAATATTTTTTTTAAATGCTTCTTTGACTTCAAAACTCTTAACTGCACTATCAACGCTGTTTAAAGACAAATAACCATCTTGAATAAGCCAAAATCCTTTAACCTTAAATTCTGTAAAAGCTGCTCTTCTAAAATACTCAAACGTTTTGTCCCCCTTTAAAATAATCGATTCATTTAACTGTGGATATATGCTATCAGGCTTAACATATTTCCCGTATATGCTATTTTGCTGCTGACCAAAACAGTCACTTATAGTAATAACGATAAGGCATATTGATACTAATATTCTCATGGGTTTTTATTTTTATTATAATCCTTCTGCCAACCCTTATAAAATTCAGAGTTTGGTTTACCTGCTTTCCCTTCATTAGCTGTTTGCTCTCTTAATGCCTTGCCTACATTGGAGTTTATATTGATTGGTCCTTTAGGAAGATTCTTATAATCCGGAAGATGATTTCTTGTCCAATCATCGGTGATGCCTGCATTTATACCTAACCCTGCTTGTCCTATCCTTGCATTCTGGTAGGCTTTTGTTTCATCTGTTATATCGGATAACGTCCCTTTCTTTGTAGGATCCCGATTGAATGAGACTTGTCCATTTTCATATTGAACACCATGTGTGAGTTCGTGACCGACGACCTCATTTGATGCACCTGTAGAAAATTTTAATTGTACATTTCCGTTCTCCCGATTAATATCTGTATAGCCCTGGTCGCCGGTTAATGAAACGTCAGTTGATACTTCATATATTACATCGGATTTTTTAATGGCGTCAACACCTGATATGATTCCTTCCAACTGTCCTTTGAGTTCTTGAACACCTTCCTTCGTTACACCAAATTTTGCGTAATCAAAATCTTTATTATTCAGAATTTCGTTTATTCCGGTTATCCGGCCATTGATATATTCAACATACTTTGAAACAGTACCATTGTTATCAACCAAACTGTCTCCATTAATATCAATGTTAGAGATTGGGTTGTTTGCACAATAGTTATAAGGAGATAATAAATAATATTTTTCAGCAAACCTGTCCTGTGTAAAGTAGCGGCCAATCTGATTATCATACATCCTCGCTCCATAATCGAGCCATTCCAGACCTGAACCATCGGAGAACTCTTGCCGTTGTTCTTCCTTACCGTTGAACTTGTTTTTGTTATTGGGAGAACCAAAGTTCAGAGCTTTACTTGAGATGCCGTTCATGGAGAGCCCGAACGGATAGTAATGCGTCTCTTCCAATATCGGTCCCCGGTTATGAATTACCTGTAAATTATCAAAGAACACATTGTACTTACTTTCATTACTTACATACACATAAATGTAGCCATTTTTTGGAATATTAATTACAGGTATTGTTGATAGATTATGATTTTTAAAAGTACCTGTTGTATTTACAGCAGTACCTACCATGTCAAAGCCACCACTTACGTACTTAAACTGTTCATCAAATATTATCCAGTTGATAGATGCTTTGGGTGTGCTGCTGGTTTGTGCAGGTTGGTTTCCTATCAATCCATTTATGGTTGTGGGAAAACCTGATTGCCCTGTTATTTGTGTACCTGTTACACCTTTTGCAATTACTAAACTTGTACCTGCAAATGCATTGATAAGTTCGGAAAGAATAACACTGTTGGTTGTACCTGTATATCCACTGCCACTTGGTTTTTTGTGATAACTCTTTCCAAAAATATTTATGTTATCGCCTGCCATTACTTTTAATACAATACCCAACCCTGTTTTGTTTGGGTTTGTATTAGTGGTTGCATTTAGTTGGTATAGCCTGGCACTGTTAGCGGTTGTATTGCTGTAAGGGTTATTATTATATGGCGGGTTGCCATTGTTATTTTGATATACGGGTATGCCAGTAGCTACTGATTGATTTACAATTTTTGTTGCATCAATGGAATAATACAGGCTTTCGGTAGTTACTGCTGTACCGGCGGTGCCGCCTGGTGGAGTTACAGATGTGTTTTCTAATGTTGTTGCAGGGTAAACATCTTGCTGTTGTTCCTCGGTCAATACCATTCTTACATTTCCTAAATGGTCTTTAATCATATAGTCATATTGCAAAGTATTATTAGCAGTATTTAATCTTATACGGCCTTCTTCATGCCCCAAAAATTGCAACACATCATTTTCATAAACTGCACCACCTAAATAAAGTGTTGTCTTTAATGGTTGTCCTGTTTCATTTACTTCTTTTTTTATTTTACCGCCTGCTGCGTCATAAGTATAAGTTATTGTTCCTTTCCCTGTAACGGTTATTACGCTTGGCAAGTTTAAATAATTATAAGTTATACTGCTGATGGCTTTATTATTATCTAAATTCATATTGCCATTTACATCATACGTATAATCATCTGTTCCGGTATTTGTGCCGTCTTTAAAATCGCCGAGTTTGGTGGTGGGGTCATTGTTTGAATCTGTTACCCTTGCTAATTTATTGCTATTACTTTGATATAGATATGAGAGATTATCAATCTGCTGACTGCTAAAAATTTTCAATCCCCATTGCTGCATTTGCAAAATATTTCCATTGGCATCGTAAGCGGTTGTTGCGTTTGTACCATCACCCATCTTCATATCAAAGTTTACACCTGCAGTTTGGTTAAATGTGCTATTTGTGTATTGGGTAAAGTCTGCTTTTAAAATCCGGTTAGCAGCATCATAGCTAAAATCATATTTTCTTTTTTCTCCATCGCCTTTGCTTTTCCATGTCATGCCTTCTATATTTCCGTTGTATTGCGGATTGGCATATGCCAGGTTGCCTATAATATTATTTAATGGTTTGTCATATCCCAAATCAAAACCAAAATAATTTGTACTGTTTATATCTTTTGCATAATCACGGTTCATGCCCAGCATCCATCCTCGTATATTGTAGTCATAGGCTAAAGTTTCAAGCGGGGTTACTCCGTCTGTTTGCTTTCCAAGTTTTTTTGTTTTCAGTTGACCAAGTTTATCATATTCAATTTCTGCAATGGTTTTATAACTGCTCATTGCATTTGCATTTACCAATGTATTGCTTTGTTTCTTTTCTGTTTTTACTAATCTGCCCAAATCATCATAAGTAAGTTGCGATACTATCACTGTTGTTTGTGCATTGACTCCCTGCTTTTCTTGTTTTTGTATGGTTACTAATGGTTGCCCTGCCCAGGTGTATTGTGTAGTTCCTATATCTGTACCGCCAGTTATGTTTTTACTTTGTACCTGTATCACTCTTCCTTTTGCATCGTAAAAACTGATGGTGTATAAATAAATAGATGTGCCAAGAACTTTTATCTTACTACCAGTTGATATTCCTTTTAGTTGTGCTGATTGTGTATTGGCTTGTGGATATGGCCAGATAATATCTGATGCTGTTTGAAAATATGTATTATAACTGTTATCATAATTTGAAGATGGAAATGGATTGCCATTTGTTGTTAACCATATGTAATTATCATAAAATGTTTTAGTGAGTTCTTCATACCCTGTTGCTGTATTAGGATAGTCTGTGCTATTACTATAGGCATTTGATAAATGGGTGGCAAAACTATTTCCATCATTATTCCAAAGTCCTGTTTCTATGGGTCTGTTCAGCAAATCATATTTTGTTATCATCCATTTTGCAGGGTTCCCGTTTCGCATATTGGCATCCTGAGTCATTATCAACCTGTCTCTTGCATCATATACCATCCATACTTCTCCGGCACCGGGTACTTTTTTTATTATCATCCTGTTTCTTTCATCATATTCGTAGCGGAAACATTGTTCGCCCAATATGCCCCCATCCCCTAAAGGGGTGCAATTGGCAAACCCCGATGCTGCCAGAGTTTCTACAGCTTTGGGTTGTATTACACAACGAAGATTATTTAAATCATCATAGATATAGTATGTGCAGAGCCAACCCGTATAACCGCTGCCAGTTCCTGCATCTGCGGTTGAAGTAAGTTGCACTTTTTTAAGAATTACTTTACCGTCTTTGTCTTTAAATTCAATTACTTGTTTGCCATGCTCATCTACTGATCCATTTTTATAAAGTTCTCCTGCGGGGTAAGCACCATTTATACTGTATGTACCAAATGTATTTGTAACATCAGTTACATTCCATTTTTTTACATCATCGGTTGCCGTGTTTATCCAGTATATCATTTGCACACCACGGCTTGCTCCGGTCCAGCTATCGCCGGGTGCCATTGCTTTATCTACTCTATTTAATGGCGATGCTTCATAGTTTGTTTGTGAATAAAAAAAGGTTTCGCCTTGCGAACCATACTGAGCATTCATAAATGTTGACTGCTGCTGAAAAGGATTTAATTTAAAATTTCCATCGTTTACGGTTGCTTCGGGGTAGGGCAAATATTTAAAACGATCTCTTCCCAAATCATCATACTCTGCCATACTTACCAGATCGGTTGGTGTGCTTCCGGTTTGCAAAGAACCTTGTTTTATTACAGTTTGTATGGGCCTGCCCAACCCATCAATAAAAACGGTAGAAAGTTTTACATCTTTTAATGGTTTGCTTGTAATAAGATTAATATCTGTTTGCGGCGATGTAACATCCCAGGTACGTATATAATTTACGGGTGTAACAGAGGTATAAGCCGTGGGTATCTGACGTGGCTGTTGGGCATTTGCCATAAAAGCAAGTAATACCATTACACAAAACAATGCTGATGATTTTATGACTTGCTGGTTTCGTATTAGATTCGTTTGAGCCATGAGTAAATTATTTTTAATACTATTGAATAGTTGTCTGATTTAAAACGGTATTAATAAGATTGTCATCAGCGTCATTGCCAAGTACAGCATATAATACGCCTGTCCGGCTTATAATAAATAACTGACCCGCAACTTCCACATCTCTGTCAAAATGTGCATTTTCATTTAAAGCAGTCAACCATTTTAGTAATGCATGCTGATTAGCCCCCGCTGCTTTTTTTACCTTTGCACTTTTCGTCATTATAAATTTTGCTGAAAGCATATTGCGCAATGTTGTAAGGCTTGCGTTGCTGCCCGTACCACCCAGATCGGTTGCCGGTACTGCAATTACCTGAAGCGAGGCATCTGCATTTTGCAGTGAATCGAAATAACGAAGCCGTGCTGCATCGGGATTGGCAGAATTAAAAACGGTGATCATTATTTTTTTATTAGAATAAGCAGGCATGATAACAGCATCTCCATTCAGTTTATTAAACTGTACATCATAAATACTACTTAAGTAATTGCCTGCTGCAAAAAAGATAAGGGCTGATAAAAAAATATTTTTCATACTGTTTATTTTATGTTTCTGTTAATTTACTGATACGGTAGTAGCAGCGGTTACTGAAATATTAGAAAAAGTTGCGTAACCAACTCCTGATTGTATAAATCCATTGACATTAAATGTGGCGGTAATCGGGCTGCCCTGTGGTGAAAAGCTTACATTATATACACCGGATGGAACCTGCCCTAATGTAACATTACTTGCAAATGCATTTAACGTAAAAGAATAGTTAGTACTGGTTGCCGTATTATAAAAACTGACTGTATAAATTTTGTTTTTAGAATTGCTGCCGGTAACTGTTATTAACTGAACACATGTTCCGTTTGTGTTTGCATAAGACTGCCCGTTGGCATTTACATCTGCCTGTGCAAGTGCATCGGCATCTGCCTGGCTTATAAGTGATGTATATGCACCGGCAGCTACCGTATATGTAACGGATGTTCCGCTATACCCAGCTGAACAATTATTTCTTGTAAATACTCCGCTCTTTTCAACACTTGAAAATACTACTGCAGAACAATTTTCAACTTGCCCTGCATAGGTATAGCAAAGTTTTTTCAGAATTTTTCCTTCATAATCTCTTATTGAAGATAATCGGTTTAAAGCATCGTATTCATAGAAGATAGATTTACCATTGGGTTCTGTTTCGCTAGTGATGCCTTTGAGCGGATTGTAAGTATAAGTAGTAATAAAAGCATCTGTTGGAAAAATTCTGATATCATCAACAGGTCCTGTCAATGTTATGTTTGCTGTAAAAGGTTGACTGTTTAATGTCCACTTATTGTTTGCAAAATTCCACCATTGAATGGTATAAGCTCTGGCATTTGGCAATGAAAATGCAGTTGTATAATTGCTGCTGGAATATTTTGTACCTGTATGTGCATTACCTGTAACTGCCGAAATGTTTTCTTCAAAGCTTTCAAAGAAAAATTCTTTAAGGCCAGAAGTAACTATAGCCATGCCAATATAAGTATAGGATAACGAGTAATTAAAAGTGTAACTGCCAAAGGAAGTGCTTACCGTATAATCCAACGTATATTGTCCCGCAGGCATATTGCTATAACTAAGTATTGATGGAATAGTATTGCAACTGGCAGCACCGGAACCTGCGGCACATAAATTACCACTTTGATTTACGGGACCGGTTAAATTAAATGTTGCCGTTACCTGTGCTGATGGCGGAGGAGTGGGAAGGCTAACTGTGATGGTGCCTGATTGTACTTGTGTAAAAGTAACCGGAGAGCCTGCAACCGGATTACTGGGTCCTAATTGAAAAGTTGGGCTTTTAGTTATAGAGCCGGGTTGTGAAGATTCTTTAAATTTATTTGAAGCATTTACAAGTTTAGCAACAGGTAAACTTTGGTTATAGCCCCATTGATATGCTGTTGGCACACCCTCCCGGCTAACAGTATTAATTACATTCCCCAAATTAAAATCAAACTGCGATAGATCTGCATAGCGGCTATCTTTTGTAATGGAAATGTTTGATGGACTAACAACAGAAGCGGTATAAGTAGAAGAAGGTGAAGCGAGGTCTATCTTAAATGTTTTATCGGGATAAATTCCAAATTCATCATCCCGGTTATTACTGTACTTCGTAAAGCTTGCGGCTGTGAGTTTACCATTATTCCACTCTGTTACTTCCACCGGGGCATTCATATTTATATCCTGCATCCATAAAATGGGTTTTAGTTCGGCATCTGCATTTGTCTTAGCCGTATTATGATTTGTTTGGTATGCATTTAATGGGCTGGTGTTAGTATAATTTGTTTTGCGGCAGTCAATATAATTTTTTCGTGAGGTACTCAATGCAGCAAAATAACTCGTAATAATAGGAGAGAAACATGAGTTTGCATAACCGGCACAACTCATAAACTGAGTCTGATAACCACCAGAAATATAAAGACTGTTTGCATAGTTTATAAAACCAGCCGCAGCATAGCTATTACATGTTGATGTATTTTCAAATACCGGAACCCGGTAATCAAAAGCATATTTAATTTTCTTTTCAATAGTCTGGCCAGTTGAATTGGTGGTAAGAATTCTTGTAGGTTCATGGTGATAATTACTTTCAAAAAAAGTTTGCACTTGTTTATCATTTGATGAACCGCCAGCCTGGTAATTTTTTTCAATTACTGTTGACTGGGTTTTCTTTGCTGTTTTTAATTCATAAAAAGTTTCTGCTGTAAATGCTGAACCTGTATTGAAAGAATAAGTTAACCTGCCCGGTACTGTTACCGGATTCTCCTGGTAAGAAGTAGAAAATATTTTTTCACTGAGAACTTGCCCCGACTCATTATAATGTCCCTCAAAGGTTGGTTCTCCCCGATAAAAATCATGCTGTACCGGAGCAGCAGGATAATTAGGAATTGTCAAATCACAACTACAAGGATTAACAACCGAAGTAATAGCAATCTTATCATGATTTATTTGCCAGGGAGGTGTAACAGAAAAACGATAAACACTAAATCCATTTCCTGTTTGAGTAACTTTTACTTCGCTATACCCAATATGACTTCCCTGTGTGGTCTCCATTGGGCGTAGTGGGTTGTCAGAAAAAATATACGATCTATACTGAATATTATTTGCATCCCATGAAGGAATATCCCAGCATCCGTTTCCATTAGGATTGCCTAATGTATTATTTTTCTTATACCAGTCATTCCGGAAAACCTGGATATATGTTGGCTTACTGTATAAAACACCACTTGATAAACCACTGCTTTGGTAAGAATAATTTGTAACAATTGATTTATTGACAGCGGGGTCAAAATTGGTCAGCGTTTTAATCCGCAATCCCCCGATCGTTTTTTCAACATTAACCGAATTTTCTATAACATAAAAAGTATTTGCTTCAAAATTCAAGCTGGTATTACCACCTGTTGGATATGTTATTTTACTCAAGGTTCCTGCACGCATAGCGGGCCACGACGATTCTCTGTTGGCTATATCAAGGTTCCCAGTTGTATTCAATACACCATTATTATCGGATAAGGAAGGATAAAGTTGAGTGTTAGTAGTTACTCCATTATTATAACCCCAATGGTCTCTTGAAAAACTTAATTTCCTGGGTACCTGTTCTGTAAAATATTCAAAGGTGTAAGGTGGAACAGAAACAGCTGCATCACATGATTGTTCTTGCACGGAAAGCAGCTTCAGTCTTTTTTTATCTGAAATAATTCCTGAAAAATTTGTATGAACGGGTGAAGTGTTATCAACGAAATAGTCATAAGAAAAATTAAATTTCTTATTGCAGTTTCCCTGATTATCGGAAATAGAAATGCTTCCTAAACTTTTTGAACTTTCATTAATATAATCTGTGAGTGTCTCATCCAGTCCGCTTGCCCACCTTGATAAATCCTGTCGTACAGAACCGGGAGTAAAACTTACACTCTCATTTGACGAGATTATATTACTCAATCGTACTCCAGCCATCAGGGTTTTTACCAATGTGTATTTATAATTTGTGCCAGTATTGTTCATCGTAGCGACCGGAGCATTTGAGAAAGAATAAAAAGCAAACTTGTCCCGTTCGTAATTCAGTGTAATAGAAAAATTGCCGTCAGCCGAAACTATTTTATATAAATACCAACTGGAAATAACCTGGCTATAAGATGCACCACCTTGCGAAGTATAAGTTGAACTTACCTCGATTGGGTTGCAATAGGGACTGACCGGCACAGTCGAAGGAATTCCGAAATAATATTTTGTTCCATCGGTTGTAGTTATCGTAAAAGATTCAATACTTCTTCCCAACCCTGCCCATGCACCTGGAGAACCTGTCCATATCCCAGGAGTATAGCTGCATTCAATTTTATAATCACCCTCAGGTACTAATATTGGCGTTCTGTCATCATTAAAATAAAATTTACCAGAGTAACCATTAAAATTGAAAAAGAAAAGATCGGGTTCGCTATCAAAAAAAGACTCGTCTTGCTGACCATTCAAAAAATAATTATTTAAAAACCCATAGCCAGAATAGTGTCCATGTGTTTGAGATAAACTGCTTGTCTGTTTTTCATCGGGCTTATCTTTTACTGTTCTTGTAATTGCACCACCTGCATTTAATGTCCAACCTGCACCCACCCAGCTATCATTTTCTTCAACACGTAAGCCACCTGCATGATAACTTAAACCAACAGGTAATTGCAATGAGCCAGATTTTAGAGAATAGATTGGGATACTTATATTGGGCACTCCGGTATGATAACTTACAGGAATATCGCCGTATTTACCAAGTGAAGATGCGTTCGGAGATGCAATGTTCACCTTTCCTAACGTACTGGCGTTATTTTGAGAAAAGGCATTAGATAAAATTAAAAAAGCCAATATTAATGAAAATGCTTTTCGTGTAAATTGAATTCTATACATAACGATTTAATTTATTCCGTTAATTCTTGTATCTGGGTTTTAAAAATTATATCCAACTCTAAAAACAATTGGCTGCGTTCGCGGTATTTGCTGAAAGCTTAAAAAATCCCACAACAATTGCATCTTCGTTTTCTTAAATAGTTTACTTCTTACTGAAACCGTTTTACTCATTCCAATCAATCCGCTTTGCAGCCAGTTGGAATAATTTTTCAACTGGTCAAATGAATTAAAAGCAGATTTATAATTCTGTTCGTACCCCCCACTGATCCAAAAGCTTCCTTTAATCCTCCAGTCAATAAAACTTCTGATACCCGCTCCCTGACTTGTCATATTTATATTATTCCAGTTTCTGCCCCAACCTAATTTGTAGGACGCCCCAATGCCAATGATTGATTTATCGTTTAATTTATAGCCAACCGACAAACCGATATCACTTGTAACCGGAAAAAAGTTTGTTGCCTTCTGTGATTGAAAGTTTGTCCCATACTCCAACCGATTTAAAAATGATTTTGTTTTTTGATCGTTCTTTTTAAAACCTTCCGGCATTATATCTTCACTGCTACCGCCTCCGCCTTTTAGTACTTTATCTTTTAGCTGGCTGAGTTGTGTTTGTGCGGATTGCAAATTTTGCTGAAACTGCTGCATAGCATTTGGTCCGCCTGATGCTATCTGTTGTTGTATTAAATTATTTACAGATGCTCTTGTTTGAAGGCCGGCAAGGCTGGCGATATTATTAGGATCATTTGGATTTCCGGGTAAGCTGAATAATGAAGCAAGCATACTGTTTTTCTGCATAAATTCTTTAAACAGTTTTGTCTTACTTAAAAGTTCAATTGCTTTTTGTTCAATCTTCTTTGGGTCATTTAAAATTTCTTTGTATTCATTAATCTGTTGGCTGTAGTAATACACCTGCTTATTCAACTTCTTTAATTCTTTGGTAATTCCAAATTTTCCTAACTGCTCTTTCAAAAATTCTTTTCTTTCTTTTAAAAACTGCTTTAGGTCTTCCGCTTTTTGCAGCTGGGTTTGCAAATCTTTAACCTTGCTCAACGCTTCATCAAGCTTTTCCTTTGCTTCTTTTGTTTGACTGAGAAGTTGAGGGTTTTGATCTAAGAATTTCAACGATGTGGAAAGTGTATCCAAACCTGGAATAAATTGTTTGAAAGAAGGGTTCTTTATTTTTTGTTCCAGTTCCTTATATTTATTTTCTGAGTTGGCAAATACATTTTTAGCAGCAGTTGAATCTAGCTTAGAAAGTTTGTTTTGGATTTTGGTTTCTTGCTTCTTTAATTGCGTAAGGGCTTTCTGTGTTTTCTTATCCAGCTTTTGTTCTATTGAATTTGTTTTGGAAGAAACTTTGTCGAGGTATTTTTCTGGAATCTGTATCCGGTCTTTTTGTAGTAACGAATCTGTCTGTGCTTTTAATTGAATTAAGCAGCAAGAAAAAAATAAACCAAGTACAAGCTTCATCATGCAAGGCAGTTGATAAGGTTATCAAAAAAAATACTGATGTTATGAGAATTGTTGGTTTTTGGATAAGTATTGTAGCGAAACTATTTTACGTTTCTCAATAAACCTATACCACGAAAGAGGTATTTTTTGAAAGTAAGTTGCTTTCCGCTTTAGATATGCCTCATAAGAATGAGCTTAAAGTATGGGTTTTTGAAAAATAATTATTTTTACCAGATGGTTTAAGGGAAATTCGGAAGGAGTATGGATGTGTTTTTTTGTAGAGAATAAAAAAGTATAAATAGTTGAGTAGGTATAGCTCCTTGAAAGTGATAAAGGTAAATGACAAAAATGAATACAGCATTCGCTTTAAAAAATAAAACTAAAGTAGAGAGAAGCGTAGATAAGATGTTTCAACTGCCTGCTGAAAGAAAAAAAATTCATAAAAGAAAAAGTTTTAAAATTTACTTTCCAGACAAATTTCTTAAAAAGATAAAATGTGGCAAACAAAAAAAACCCAGGACTTAGAAAAGTTCCGGGTTGATTTTATTATAACTCTGCTTCGCTTGACTTAGTTAATGGAAAGTTTTAATGGCTCTCCGGATGTTTGTACTTTTTTTGTTTCAACAGTTATTGGCTGTTGTACAGTTGGAAGTACTATTTCATTTTTCTTCTGTAAGTATTGATCAGGGTTTTCTACCAATACAGTACCACTAAATGCAGCGGTATTGTTTGCTTGATTATTGTCTGATGCAGTTGTAGCTGCTACCACTTTGTCATTATGAATAAAATTCAAATACAAAGCGAAGAACAGAAGATTGAAGGCAAAGAAGTTTACGATTTTTCTAACTCGTCTTTTCATAACATTAGATTTTATTGGTTTAACAAATATTGGATTCGTGTTTCAGAAGACTAAGGTATAAGCCTTAACTATTGCAAGCAATCTTTTGAATAGTGAATGAATAAAATTTGGGCAGTAGTACTCTGAGGGGGGTTCGTAAATCTACGAATTGGGCTTTACTTGTTATTCTTTAACCATTCCATTACAGAGTTTATTATTGTTTTTGCCAATATATCTGGCTGCTTAAGCTCTCCTTTTGTCTCAAATTTAGTTTTGATTTCGGTTCCACCTTTTGTAAGTATTGCTGAAACGCTGACATCGTTTCCCGTTACTATATAGTCGCCACTGATTGCATAAACATTGGCGCCATCGTATTCGGGGCTATACATTATTAAAGCATTAGAAACATTCCCGGAGATTTCGTCAAGTTCTTTATCAATCAAAGTGCGGAGTTTGAGATTATCAATACGCAGATCAGTATTCCTGAAATCAGATTTTGTAAACATGGGTTTCTCAAAAGGCAACACAATTTTATTTCTTACTTCTTCATCAACCACGCCAATATTAAAATTGGTGGTACTTACAATTTGTGGTTGTTGTCTTGCCCCTGTTTCTCTTGCCAGTTCACCTACTGATTTTTCGGCGGCGCTGAACCAGCGGCTGATATTTAAATATTTCCGGTCTTCTAAAATATCCGGCTCTTCCTTGATTGCCTTTAAAAGAGAATAGGTCAATGCTCCCTGGTTATATTTTCCCATTTCATAGGCCTTCTGATCGCTGGCGGAAGCGGATAAAATAAACATACCGGAACGTTCATTTAATTTTTCAACAGCCTTTATTTGTTTTGTTTTTTCATCACCTCTTGATGCCAAAAAGTTTTGTCCATTTTTCCCCATAGAGATAATTTCATTTATGGCCTGCCCGCTGTTGCATGCATCGAAAATCAGGATACGTTTTTGAGCTTTCATTGTCTGGGGCTTTATCCACTCGGTCAGTTCTTCTGTACTGATGCCTACATCTTTTAATGCGCCACTTACTGTTGCATTAGATGCGTCAGCAGTTAAAAAATAAAATTGATTTTTTTCGGACTCCATTACACCATGACCGGCAAAGAAGATAAGTAAAATATCATTGGGCTGTGCTTTGGCAGCAATTTCAGTAAATGCAAGTTTGATACTATTCTTCTCAGGAAATTTATCCCTGGTTGCACCTGTATTAATATTCGTAATGAACACATGCTCTTTTCCATCGGTGTTCAATAGTTTTTTTGCACTGACGCCAATAGCACTGGCGATATCCACCGCATCTTTGGCAGCAAAACTTAAATCCAGTTCTTCTCCTTTATAATCACTTACTCCCACAACTACGGCATAAAGATTTGGCAGCGCAGTAGATTTTTCATTTCTTTTTTCATTTATAGATACCGAACGGGAGCTGATGGAATTTTTTGCCGTAAGTGATTTAACGGTGATGCTATTCTCTTTACCGGCAATAAAGAATTTCTGTAAATCAGATTTATTAATTGCCAGTTGATAAGTTTCTTTTTGTTTTGTTAATTGCTGAGGAGTATATCTTTTTATTTCAATCCCGTTTACATAAACAATCGTATTGCTTAATCCACCTAATCTTGGTGTGATCTGAAAACGATATTGCAGGGCTGTTTGTTCAATGGTTTCAACTACCGGGGTAAGATTACAAATGTTGAGGTCCGATAATTTTGCGGCATTAATTGTTTCACCACTTAAAATTCTTTCAGCAAGGTTTGGTACCCAGAGTTGATCTTTTACCTGGTCCAGTTCAATAACTTCTGTTCCGCAGGTAAAGAATAAAGTTTTGCGGCCGCCTTCTGTGCCATCAAAGTGATTGTTTTTATCAAGCACCAGGAAATCATCCTTATTTACAGAAATAAAAGTGTAAAAAAAGTTCCCGGTTTCAGCATCCCATACTTTGGCTGTTTTTTCATGTCCGGAGATAGTAATAATTTTTTTCCCATCCGGTGTAAAAAAGGCTGAATTACTACTCAAAGACTGAGTATTAAAATCCAATAAAACATTCCCTGTTTCTATATCCCACACTTTTACAATGCCATCACCGGAACCCATCACAATTTTTTTTCTATCTGGGCTAAAAGATTGTTGGGCGTAAAGATAAAGGGGGCCACTAAGCCCTTTTAATTCTTTTATATAGTCTCCGGTTTCTGCATTCCAAATTGTTATACTTCCTTCATTCGTGGGAGCATAAAAAAATTTTCCGTCCGGACTAAACAGTACGCTATACCTGAAAGCCGATCCCGGTGAGTTTAATTCAGTTATTAATTTCCCGGTTTCGGCATCCAGCATTTTGCCTGTTACAATTCTTGTTTTGCGTTTCTCACTGATAAAAATGATTTTTTTACCATCCGGGCTGAACGTTATTGTTTGAAACCGGCTATTGGGTTCTTTTAATTCATATAGCAGTTTTCCGGAAGCGGCATCCCATATTTTATCGGTAATATCAGGTGATTCGGTATGTATTTTCTTCCCATCAGGGCTGAAATAAAGATTTAAAATAATTTCCCGGTTGTTTATTTCTACAATAGGTTGCCCATTCTCAGTGTTCCAGATTTTGGCAATACTGTCAAGAAAATAAGTAGCCAAAATTTTTCCATCTGGGCTCAATCGTATACTTGGAAGTGAATAAGGGGTTTTAAAACTGAACAGTATTTTTCCTGTAATTGCATCCCATATTTTGCAGGTACTATCAAAAGAGGAAGTATAATTTTTTTTCCCATCCGGACTGAAAAAGGCCTCAAAAACTGGTTGACTATGGCCACGCAGGTCAAGTAAGAGTGCTCCTGTAACAGCATCATACATTCTTGCCACATTATCGTGAGCAACTGCAATAATTTTTTTCCCATCAGGGCTGAAATAGGCGGACACCCCTTCGTTAGAATTCTCATCAGCGGGTAAATTGGCAATCTGCGAACCGTTCTCTGCATCTAATATTTTTGCTGACCCAAACTGATTTGTAACAAAAATCCTTTTGCTGTCAGAGGTATAATTAAAACCTTTGATATAGTTGGCCCTGCCTTTTAAATCGGCCAGCATGCTTCCATTATCAACATCCCATATTTCTGTATGCGCCCATGCAAGTGCCAATGCAAACTTTTTTCCATCAGGGCTGAAACTTGCAGAATTGAGAAAATCCTTCTTGTCTTTTATTTCTTTCAATAATTTTCCGGTAGCAACATCCCATATTTTAATAGAACATTCAAGAGTCCCTGTTAGAATTTTGTTTCCATCCGGAGAAAAAAAGGCAACTACTACTACATCAGAGTAAGGATTTTTTTCTTTTTTGCTTCCCTCCAATTCGTGCAACAGTTTTCCTGTTTCCGCATCCCATATTTTAGTAGACCCATTGTCTGAAACTGTAAGTATTTTTTCTTCGTCCGGACTAAAGATGGTATACCATAAAACACCTTTATCTTTTTTCAAATCAAATAAAATTTTTCCGGTTTCTGCATCCCACACTTTAGCTGTACTATCTGCAGAACCCGTTACCGCTTTTTTCCCACTGGAGTTAATACTTATTGAATAAACCTCATTTTTATGATCTTTAAAATCAATTAAGATTTTTCCTGTTTCCGCATCCCATATTTTTGCTGTACTGTCAATTGAAGATGTTAGAATTTTTTTGCCGTTGCTGTTAAACCAGGCTTCCGTAACCATTTGGTTGTGTCTTTTTAAATCGACAAGTAATTTACCTGTAGCCACATCCCATAGCTTAACTGATCCGTTAAGAGCAGCAGTAAAAAATTTTTTACCATCTGGGCTGAAAGATGCAAACCTGATTTTTCCCTCATGGGCTTTTATATCAGTAATTAAAGCAGTTGAATTTGCATCCCATAATTTTGCCGTACCATCCTCTCCTGCTGTAAGAATTAATTTTCCATTGGGACTAAAAGAAGCAGTTACCACAGTATCAGTATGCCCCATTAAATTTGCCAGCAGCAACCCGCTGCTTACTTCCCATATTTTTACTGTATTATCAAGTGACGCTGTTACCAATCTTTTTCCATCGGGACTGAATACGGCAGTAGCAACACCCAGCGAATGCCCGATAGGAAGCATAAGTTTTGGCTCCTGAGTAAAACTTACAAAAGGAAAAAATGTACAGGAAACAAGAAGTAGAAAAAAACTATATCGTTTCATATAGTTATTATTAATGCTTCAAGGTAAGGGATTAAATTAACTGCAACAATACCACAAAAGGAGTAGGAGGGCTATTTCTTCATCTCATCCAACTGCTTTTGAAGCCTGAACCCGCCTTCGTTAAAACTACGGCGGGCAGGCATTTCATCATTTTTTCATTTCATCTAACTGTTTCTTTAATCGAAACATTTCATCTCTCAATCTTGCCGCCTCCATAAAATCCATATCTCTTGCGGCTTTCTCCATTTGTTTTTTAACCTGAGCAATCGCCTTTTCTGTTTTAGGAATCGTTTTATATTCTTCCTGTTCTTCTGCGGCTAATGTTATCAAATCCTGGTCATTTGGAATGGCATATGGATTTTTTACATCAAAGCCTTTTATGTCCAATACGGATGTTTGTGCAAAAACATCCTGGGTTGTTTTAATAATTGTAGTGGGTGTAATGCCGTATTTAATATTCCACTCCACTTGTTTTTCTCTGCGGCGGTTCGTTTCATCAATGGTGCGTTGCATACTCATAGTCATCTTATCTGCATAAAAAATTACCAGCCCATCTACATTTCTTGCAGCACGGCCTGCTGTTTGGGTCAGGCTTTTTTCATTGCGTAAAAAACCTTCTTTGTCTGCATCCAATATTGCAACCAATGAAACTTCGGGTAAATCCAATCCTTCACGCAAAAGATTTACACCCACCAAAACATCTATTACTCCCAATCTTAATTCACGCAGTATCTCCACTCGTTCTAATGTATCTACTTCGCTGTGTATGTATTTTGATTTAATATTAATTCGGTGCAGGTATTTATCCATCTCTTCTGCCATTCGCTTGGTAAGTGTTGTTACCAACACCCGATCGCCTTTCGTTACCCGTTTATCTATTTCATCCAGTAAATCATCTATCTGATTTACCGAAGGCCGAATTTCAATTGGTGGATCAAGTAATCCTGTTGGTCGCACAACCTGTTCTACAACCACACCTCCGCATTTTTCCAATTCAAAATCATCCGGTGTTGCAGAAACATAAATCGTTTGGTTCAGCATTGAATCAAACTCATGAAAATTTAACGGACGATTGTCTAATGCCGATGGCAAACGAAAACCATAATCAACTAAAACCAATTTCCGGCTTCTGTCGCCGCCATACATGCCGCTTACCTGCGGAATGGTTTGATGGCTTTCATCAATCACACATAAAAAATCTTTTGGAAAATAATCTAACAAACAAAAAGGTCTTGTTCCTGCTTTTCTTCTGTCAAAAAAACGAGAATAGTTTTCTACGCCATTGCAATACCCGAGTTCACGAATCATTTCCACATCATAGTTTACCCGTTCACTCAATCGCTGTGCCTCTATAAACTTGCCGCTATTTTTAAAATAGGTTACCTGTGCATTCATTTCATCCTGTATCTCATAAAGTATTTGCTGTATCATATCTTTCGGAGCTAAATACAGATTTGCCGGAAAGATGGCAGCATTATCCATTACGGCAATTCTTTTTCCGGTTACCACATCAAAGCTTTCAATCTCTTCTATTTCGTCACCAAAAAAAGTAATGCGGTATCCGGTGTCTAGATAAGGAAGATTGATATCAACCGTATCGCCTTTAACCCGGAATGTTCCTCTTTTAAATTCGAGTATGGTTCTTGAATAAAGAACATTAACCAAAGAATGAAGAAACCCCTGTCTTGAGATCGTTTGTTTTTTATGAATACGGATGATGCCGTTGGCAAATTCATCCGGATTACCAATGCCATAAATACAACTTACCGATGCAACAACAATAATATCCCGCCTACCACTTAATAATTCTGATGTTGCCTGTAACCGGAGTTTATCCAACTCATCATTGATAGATAAATCTTTTTCGATATACGTATTGCTTACGGGCAAATAAGCTTCAGGTTGATAATAATCGTAATAAGAAACAAAATAACCAACTGCATTGTCTGGAAAAAATTGTTTGAACTCTCCATACAACTGGGCCACTAATGTTTTATTATGCGTAAGTACTAATGTGGGACGTTGAACATTTTGAATAACATTCGCAATCGTAAATGTTTTTCCACTTCCGGTTACGCCTAATAATGTTTGATGTTTTTCGCCATTTAAAATTCCTTCGGTCAGTTGACTGATCGCCTGTGGTTGATCACCTGCAGGCGGGTAAGGAGTATGTAGATTGAAAGAAGACATTCTAAAATTTAATGGATCTGCAATTTAGCAAAACAGTTTTTTACGTCACTAATTATTTACCTTTATTATAATACTTTTTTAATCCTCCTTTTTTATGAAACCAATCGCCGTAATGAATATTGACAAAGGAGAGGAAATTATCTCCTTTTTTGTAAGCGGGCATATCCCCGGAACGGGTCGTTATAAGTTTCTTGCAAAGAAAAAATTAAATGGTAAATACGAATGGGCGCATTTTAAAGAAAGGGACAATGGCTTAAAAGAGGGGGTGTATACAGGTGAAGTAAATACCGAAGCTGAACTGTCTCTTGTTTTAGGTATAATGAATAAAAATCTTACAAAAATATTTGGAGCAACCGCTGAAATGAAACTGGGCAAGCCCGAATTCAGAACAATAACGGGGCAAAAATTTGATGATACGATAAACTAAGTTTTTGTACCCGCTTTAATTTATTTCTTCTTCTTCTTTTTTTAATTCTTTATCAATATAAAAAGTTCCAAGCGGAATAACAGCTGCTATTCCAATTCTGAAAGCTTTTTTAAATTTCCATTTTCTTACCACCCATACCCTGATTACAAAATAAGCATATGTTACAAATAAAGCACCATGCACCCAACCAAAAAATAAAACAAAGGCGGGTTTATGAAACATATATTTCAGCGGCATTGCTATTAGTAAAAGAATCAGAAAGGATATGCCTTCAATAATTCCTGAATACCGGAGCAGGCGGATTAATTTTTTTTGATTTTGCAATGCGAATACGTTTTTAGTTGAAAAAATAAATGCCTTGCAATTGGCAAGGCATTGGGTTTATAAAGATACAATGATGAATTGATTAATTAAATTCAGCAGTAACCGTAATTTTTGGTTCTTTTGAAACCTTACCTGTATCAACAGGAATCCCAGTAATGTTATAATCAGATAATTTAACAGAGAAATTAGTCATTACGTTTATTTTTCCACCTGCTACCGTAATGATTCCTCCTACATTAATTTTTTTTGTAATCCCCTTTATCGTAAGGTCTCCGTTGACCCTTACTTTGTAAGTGCCGCTCTTTGCCCATTTTATTTTATTAATATTTTCTATTTTTCCGGTAAATGCAAACTTGGGATGCTGGTCAGAATTCAACCAGTTGGCTCCATTAAAATGTTCCTGCATTTTGGGATTGGAAAAGGAAAAGTTTTTTACTGCTGCTTCAAAGGCCACATCTCCGGTCTTGGTATCAATTGATCCGATAACGGTCTTATTATCTGCTTTGGGTCCATCATCTTTAGGTGTTGTGGCATCAAATGATACCGTGGCAGAAGTTGTAGTTTTTTTTTGAGCAAAGCCAACTGCTGCTATAAGCATAAGAACGAAAAGGAAATTTGTTTTTTTCATTGTTGTTTATTTTTGTTTTTAAGAGTTGAATAATTTTTTTCAAGCACACATCGCTTGAATGTTATAAAATAAGTATCCAGAATTTTACTGAAATCGCCACCGCTGCAAGAGCCTTTTATTATAACGCTGTCTTCTTTTGATAAATTTTTTACCTGGTCAAGGTTTTGTTTTTGAAATGCAAAAATGGCATAGGACCCTGTAGCCGGATTTATGAATTTGATATTTAAAGTTGTATCGGCAGGCTCTAACTCTGAAATTTTACCGGAAACTGATATTATTTTCTCCGTATATTTTTTATTCGCCTCGCTGTTGTTTTCTTCAAATGATTTTATAAATGGCAATGCTTCAACTCTAAAATCCGGCTTTACAGCGGCCGTATCTTCATACTTAAGGTTAACAATATATATATAAAGACCGCCACCCGAGAGCAAAAGAATGAGCCCGGCAACCAGGAACCATTTAATAAATTTTTTATTTGTCGGTTTCTTAAGCATTTTTCTTAAACCTATTAGACGTCTTATTTAAAAGAACCTCTTGCATGGATGTCAAAAATATTACCATACAATCTTGAAAATTTATTAATCCCGGAAATTGAATTATTATCCTGTTAAAAAAAACAAAACCCGCCTGTTCGAGGCGGGATTGTTTACTAACCCATGTTTGTATTATTGTAAAATTCTAAGCAGCTTGCATCTCTTTTATTTTTTCCCGGATTTTTCCTTCTATTTCATTTGCCATTTCAGGATTGTCAATCAGTAATTGTTTTACAGCATCCCGACCCTGGCCTAATTTGTCGGCATTATAACTATACCAGCTTCCGCTTTTTTGAACAATCCCCAGCTCAACACCCATATCAACAATTTCACCATTTTTAGAAATTCCTTCACCAAAAATAATATCAAACTCTGCCGACCGGAACGGGGGAGCCACTTTGTTTTTTACCACTTTAACTTTTACACGGTTTCCTAC
>JANLSA010000516.1:0-2650 GCA_031362085.1 Bacteroidota bacterium
ATAAAAAACATATGGCCACCTCAACAATAGAAACAGAAGTATTGATGCTGGATCCAAAAGATTGCCCGGATATGATATACTTTATGCCTTGTCCCAAATCACCGCATGGTTGCGATACCGATCCAACAGGTGAATACATTGTAGGCAGTGGCAAACTCGCTGCCACTATACCTGTTTTTTCATTTACTAAAATCCAGGCTGCGATTGCTGCTAAAAATTATGATGGCTTGTATGATGGAATCCCTGTATTAAAATATGAAGCTGTATTGCATGGCGAAGTAAAAAAACCAGGACTTGGACCTTTGCATACAGAGTTTGATGATAAAGGAAATGCATACACTTCATTCTTTGTCTCTTCAGAAATAGTAAAATGGAATGTAAAAACATTGGAAGTGTTGGATCGTGTTCCCACTTATTATTCTATTGGCCACTTAAGTGTGCCAGGTGGTTCTACCAAAAAACCCTGGGGTAAATATGTGATTGCTTATAATAAAATCACAAAAGACCGTTACCTGCCTACAGGCCCCGAATTATCTCAGAGTGCACAGTTATATTCTATTGAAGGAGACAAAATGAAATTGTTACTCGACTTTCCAACTATTGGTGAACCGCACTATGCAGAAGCTATACCTGCAGAATTGATCATGAAGAATAGTCAGAAGATTTTCAAAATAGAAGAGAATCAAAATCCGTACGCTGCTAAAGGAGACAATTTTGCAAGAGTAGAACGCAAGGGAAATGATATCCATGTTTATATGACTACAATCCGTTCTCACTTTACTCCCGATAATATTGAAGGTGTAAAAATGGGCGAAACAGTTTATTTCCATGTAACAAATCTTGAACAGGATTGGGATGTACCGCATGGCTTTGCTATTAAAGGTGCAAACAATGCAGAACTACTTATTATGCCCGGCGAAACACAAACCCTGAAATGGGTGCCTGAAAAAGTAGGAGTGTTCCCAATGTATTGTACTGACTTTTGTTCAGCACTTCACCAGGAAATGCAGGGATATATAAGAGTAAGCCCGGCAGGTGCTAATGTGCCTATCACTTTCAGTACTGGTAAAACAAATACTGCACCTGTTGCTGATAAAAAAGATACTGAAAAAAAATAATCTTTCATATATAAAAATTCAGGTATGAAAAAAATATTCAATATAGGTTTTATAGCACTGTCAATGATAATTAGCAGTTGCAATAATGATACAAAAAGTTCTGATGAATCAGCAACTGCAGATGCTGCTGTTACTTCTGGCGGACAGGAAGCTGTTAAAGACGATGAATCTGCAAAAGACGTTGTGAAAGTTGCTGTGAGTTCCAAAGATCATACAACATTAGTGGCCGCATTGAAACAGGCAGAATTGGTTACTGCATTATCGAATGCAGGCCCCTTTACTGTTTTTGCCCCAACCAATGCCGCATTTGATAAATTACCTGCAGGTACAGTTGAAGGATTAATGAAAGACGATAAGAAAGCCGATTTACAAAATATTCTTCAGTATCATGTTACCACTTCTTCACTAAAAGCCGATTTTTTAACTGATGGAATGACACTCGGTATGGTGAATGGTGGTAATGTAACTGTCAGTGTAAAAGATGGTAAAATAATTTTAAATGGGACAGCAACAATTGTTGCATCAATACAAGCATCCAATGGAATGATTCATGTAATTGATGCTGTATTGTTACCAAAATAAAAAGTAGTTTTTTTGAGATTTGCATTGTACATGGGGCTGGTTTCTATCAACCGCAAACGCCAGCCCCATTTTTAACTATTGAAACATGAATAATAAAACCAACACATTAAGTGTTACATCCCGGATACTTGTTGCTTTTGCTTCCGGCGCCTTGATCGCAGTTTTCTTTTTACCTGCCTGGCGTATTGATTTATTTGCCCCGCAATATCCGGAAGGATTAACAATGAATATCTGGATTAATGGCTTAAGTGGAGATGTCGATATTATTAATGGGTTGAACCACTATATCGGAATGAAACATATAACAGTTGCTATGTTTCCTGAATTTAAATACTTGCCTTATGTAGTTGGTTTCTTTATGTTGCTGGGAATGGCGGTATCAATTTCCGGTAACAGAAAATTCCTGTTGTTGTATCTCGGACTAACAGTAGTCGGGGGTGCATTAGCGATGTATGATTTTTATACATGGGGTTATGATTACGGACATAATCTTGACCCAACTGCACCTATACAAGTACCTGGATTTTCTTATCAGCCTCCGTTAATTGGACATAAACGATTATTAAATTTTGATGCATATTCTTTTCCGGATGTAGGTGGATGGATTGTAATAGCAGCCGCCTGTCTTGCATTTGCAGTATGGTTCGCAGAGTGGTATCGTATTCATAAAATAATTAAAAAAACAAAACTAACTGCTCCTACAGCTGCTGCGTTATTATTTTCATTATTTATTACTTCATGCTCTGCTAAAACAGAACCATTCACTTACGGAAAAGATGAATGCTCTTTCTGTAAAATGGGAATTATTGATACCAAATTTGGGGGTGAAATAGTTACTAAAAAAACCAAGGTGTACAAATTTGATGATGTGATATGTATGATTCGTTTTTTAAAAGCCGGAACAGTAAAAGAAGATGAGATAGCAAAAAAAGTATTTATTAATATTGAAA
>JANLSA010000517.1:0-3732 GCA_031362085.1 Bacteroidota bacterium
TTTACAGGGAGTTGTCAATGGTACAACGCAATATGTTTGGAGCCCAGCGACCTATCTTAGTAATCCGAATATCCTGAATCCTGTCGCTTCTCCACCAGTAAATACTGTTTTCTATTTGACTGCAACAAATAACCGGGGTTGTACAGCTAAGGATTCAGTGATGGTAACCGTAATTGCACCGAATGGCTCGCCTTTATCACCTCTTGAATTGATGCCATCAGCATTTACACCCAATAACGACGGGCGGAATGATTGCTTTGGAATAAAATATTCTGCTTTGATGTCAGAAGCAGACATCAATGTATTTGACAGGTGGGGTCACCTGGTATTTCATTCAAATAATCTCCGTGGTTGTTGGGATGGCACTTATAAAGGGGTGCCTCAAAACCCAGGAGTTTATATTTACATGATTAGAGGTAAAAGTTTATGCCTGTCTCCAGTTTTTAAGAAAGGAACATTGATGCTTATCAGATAGATTATAGAGTTAATAAAACTCTTCAGATGAGGCAATATACATTGAACCTTCACGGCATGATTTTGCTTCCTTTTTGGCACCCCAGGACAACAAAGACAAAAGGAAACCCTTCACTATTCTAGGTTTCCTTTGATTTCAGGTCGGGCAGACTGGATTCGAACCAGCGACCCCTACGTCCCGAACGTAGTGCGCTACCGGGCTGCGCTACTGCCCGAAAAAGGGCAATCAATGATTACCCTTTGCAAAATTAAGTCGGGTGGACTGGATTCGAACCAGCGACCACTTGCACCCCATGCAAGTGCGCTACCGGGCTGCGCCACCACCCGAACGTTCTACCGGTAATTGGAGGGCAAATGTAAGATTAATGGGGGAAAAATTGAAATAGGACATCATACACTTTCTAAACAGCCAACCCGACTATCCCCTTTTTATACTGCTAAACACCAAATCTTCCAAAAACATAACAATCCTTGATTCATCTTTATCTTTTCCAAAATCAGTTAAAGAGGGAAGATTATTCATAAAATAATTCTGGAAATGCGCCATTTCAATAATGGTACTTGATAAAGATTTTGGAAACTTATATTTATGGTTACACTCAAGGATAATGTCGCCAATTTTTGCACAAAGATCTTTGTAGGGTTTAAACAGTTGGTCTTTGTTATCCTCAGATACATGCTTGGTTAAATAAGCCTTCGTGCCTTCAGAAATTATGATCTGGTGAAGAATATTCTCATTTATATAACTGGTTCTGATATCATCCCCTACAGTAGTGGCTAATAACTGAATTACCTTCTTAAGTTTTACTACAGGGTCTTTAATATTGGCCGTGTTAAAAGCAATCCTGTATTCAAGCCAGCTCCAATACCAGGCCGTAATATATATCAGCAGACGGTGTTTATTTTCAAAATATCGGTATATGCCAGCTTCGGTGGTGCCAATACCTTCAGCCAGTTTTTTAAAAGTAAAAGATTCAAAGCCGTTTTTGTGTATTAATTGAATGCTGTGAAATATGATTTTTTTGCCCAATTCTGTTTGCTCCGGATTTCTGAGAAATAGTTTCTCATTCATTTTTATCTGTAGTTGTAATTCCATGCCTGTTTTTTTACTATATAAAAGCAAACCATGTTTCAGTTTGCCTTCACAAAATTAGTTAAAAGTTTTACAATTCTATGAGATAGTAATACTATTATTTATGATAAATCTACTATCTTTGCTTTTTAGAACTTACAACCACCCATTTTGGGAGAAAAAACAAGTTCAAAGAAGATAAAAAAGGCCGGATGTCAATTAAATACTAAAATTATTATTTAAACAACTCAACTCAAACCAAACTAAAATGACAAAACTGATCACAGCAACTTTCTGCATTAGCCTATTTATGGCTTCATGCGAACAAAAGAAAACTACAACAGAAGCTACCCCTTCTGAGCCAGCACAAACAACGCATAAGCAAGTTACCATTACTAATTCGGATGAAGCGCTGGCAGAACTTAAAACCGGAAACCAAAGGTTCTTGGATGGAAAACTCGTTAACACTAACTACAAAGAACAGATTGAGCATACAAAATCTGATCAACATCCACATTCCCTGATATTATCCTGTCTTGACAGTCGTATTCCACCAGAAATTTTATTTGACCAGGGTATCGGCAATATTTTTGTTGCCAGAAATGCAGGAAACATAGAAGATTTGAATGTATTAGGAAGTATGGAGTTTGCAACAAAAGTTAAAGGAACAAAACTAATTGTGGTAATGGGACACAATCATTGCGGAGC
This sequence comes from Bacteroidota bacterium, assembly GCA_031362085.1. GTDB lineage: Bacteria > Bacteroidota > Bacteroidia > Chitinophagales > Chitinophagaceae > VBAR01. The sequence goes on from JANLSA010000517.1 coordinate 2,255, forward strand.
TGTTAAAGGAGCCATTGATGATGCTGAATTGGGAAACCTTACACAGCTTGTTGAGCAAATCAAACCAGCCATCAGCAAAAATGAAAACAAAGAATTGATACACGATGAAACTGCGAAGAATAGTGTAAATATGACTATGGCGCATATCCTGGAAAGAAGCCCTGTCATCAGCGAGCTTGTTAAGGAAAACAAATTGAAAATAGTAGGCGCTTACTATGATTTAACAACAGGAAAAGTGGCTTTTATTGATTAAAGAGTCAAGCAAAAATAAATGAGGACTTTAACCAAAGAAATACAAGCTGTCATTAGCCCGGTAGTGGCTTTAGGCTTATTAAAAGAAGGCAATAAAAGATATATAAACAATCTTAAAGTAAACCGCAACTTGTTGCAACAGGCCAATGAAACCTCCGACGGACAACACCCGTTTGCAGTCATTTTAAGTTGCATTGATTCCCGCACTTCAGCAGAATTGATTTTTGACCAGGGGCTAGGCGATATTTTCAGTGTTCGTATTGCCGGTAATATTATTAATGAAGACATTCTGGGTAGTATGGAGTGTGGTTGCAATGTAGCTGGTGCAAAAATAATAGTGGTATTGGGGCATACAAAATGTGGTGCTGTAAAGGGCGCCTGCGACTATGTAGAAATGGGAAACCTTACTGCACTACTTTCAAAGATTCGTCCTGCCGTTGATGATGAAACCACAGTAATAGAAAATCGTAATTCGACAAATACTGAATTTGTGGAAAAAGTGTCCGCCATAAATGTAAAAGAACGGTTCAGGCTGTAATGGAACGTAGCCCGATTTTAAAGGAATTGATAGAATCGGGTGCGATTGGAATTGTAGGAGGTACACATGATATTACAACCGGTGCGGTAATTTTTTATGATGATACGCTAATTATTAAATAAGCCTGATAAAAAACTATTGCACAAATAATTAATTAAATGGTTTTAAAAAATAATAATGAAAATAGATATTCAATCGCCGGGCCTTGCCCCCAATCATGAGCTTGAAAATTTTGTATATGAAGAAGTAAAAAAGTTCTTCCATTTATACAAAGAGATTATCAGCAGTGAAGTATGCCTAAACCTTGATAGTTCGACTACAAAAGAGAATAAACATTGCAGGATGAGATTAGTTATTCCTGGCAACGACCTGTTGGCAACTGCTAAGTGCAGAACTTTTGAAGAAGCTATAACACAATCAGCGGAAGCATTAGAAAAGCAAATAGCAAAGCGAAAAACAAAAAGAGAAGGGAGGCAAAATAAAATTAACGGGAGTAGATAATCAATAGTGCTTTGATATAATCACCAGTAAGGAAGAAAAAAAAATCAGGAGTAAATTCAACGGAAAGCCCTTGAAATGGTTGCTTATATATTTATTTCCCAATCATTGTAACACTAAAACGTAAAAAAATGAAATGCCCAAATTGTGAGGAAACATTAGTTATGACGGAAAGACAAGGTGTAGAAAT
>JANLSA010000526.1:0-3737 GCA_031362085.1 Bacteroidota bacterium
TCAATAATTTCTTCAAGAAAATTTAAACTGCGTTCGTCTTTTTTTAATTCTTCGCTCATAAGTTGGCAAAGATAAAGATTATGAACCAAGCTGAAGTTCCCTGATTATTCTTTGGTGGCGTCGCACTCTTGTACTTCCGGCAATTCTATTGTGCTTGCATACACCTTGAATTGTCATTCCAAATAGCAATCATTTAAATTCACCTATGCTATTTCGGAATAAAAATTTATTTTCACAAAAACATTTTTTAATATGACCCCAAAAAAACTCGTACAAAAATGGGTGGACACATTTAATACGGCAGATGCAGATGCAGTAGCTGAACTGTACCATAATGATGCTATCAATCACCAGGTAATGAATGACCCCTTGATTGGTAAAGAAGCAATACGAAAAATGTTTGCAACTGAATTTGCAAAGGCAAAAATGGTTTGCATGATAGAAAATATTTTTGAAGACACTGAATGGGCAATACTGGAATGGAAAGACCCATTGGGCTTAAGAGGCTGCGGTTTCTTTCAGACAAAAGATGATAAAATTATTTTTCAAAGAGGGTATTGGGATAAATTATCCTCTTTACAAATACATAATTTAAAAGAATAGTTGCATACGATATATAAATAATTAATTTGTACAAGAACACTCAATAAAAAAATATAAACATGAAATTATTAATACCATTCTTATCGCTTTTTATTGCTCCTTTATTTACTGATGCACAGGAATGGAAAACTTTCTCCAGAGATTCTATTCTTTTTACTGCAAAATATCCAGAAAACTGGGTAAATAAAATAAAAGAAGGAAAGCGGGTTTTCTTCACCTCCCCTTCTGAGGGCACCGATGATAATTTTTTTGAAAATATAAATATTAGTGTAAACTATAACGCTGAATACGGCAAATCTGTCAAAATAAAAGACGTTTATGCAAGCGTTACAGAGGAGTTAAAAAAAACGCTAAACGAATATACCGAAGAGAGTCTTCAATACTTTAAATGGAACAATGAAGATGCCAGCGAATTAATTTACGCTGGTTATTCAAAATCCGATGCTTCATTAAAAATACGTATTACCCAATGGTTTTGTTTCTCCAATCAAAATTTGTACGTAGCCACTTTTACTGCACATTTTAATAATAATAATCATAATGCTGTAGCAAAAAAAATAATGAACAGTATTGTTTTTAAATAAATATCATTACGGCAATTCCGCATATCCGAATAAAATAGAAAAGTCTTCGCACCAGATTAATACCTTATTGTTTGTAGTATAGTTAATGGATGCAGATAACTCATAAGAAAAATTCCCAGTTACCGCTTTTAATACACCAATTTCCTGATAAGGTGTTCCACTAATTGAAGGAGAAAGCCAAACCCGTAAATCAGGTCCATTATCCGTTTTGAAATTTTCAAATACTAAATATTTTTTCCCATCAGTTGCCATTGTAATTTTTACAGATCCACTTGTAGGATGAGCACTACTTTTAAAAATTCCATTTACTATTACGGTTCCGGTTGGTAATGGATCGTTTACATTTCCAGGTGTATTGTCTTTACTGCAGGAAAAAAAGAAAATTGCCGATACAACGAAGGCTATTACTTTATTTTTCATAAAATCATATTTTAAAAAGTAAAGCGGTTGTAAGTTTACAACCGATTTACTAACTTTTTTATTTTTTACTTCGCTGCCAATCCATTTGCACCAACTGGCAAGCCGGTAACTGTTTGAAGCGAATTTAATGAACCATCAGTAGCAACAGAAAAAATATCCATACTATGACCAGCACCATTCAGTACATACAAATATTTTGAATTGTTGCTAAGTGCAGCATCTATTGGACCTGCGCCAGTAGTAGCCGAAATTGCCTCAGATACAGAAATGCTACCTGAGTTTGTTATTCCAAAAGTTGAAATATTATTGATTGCAGTATTGGTGGTGTATGCAAACTTCCCGTTATTGCTTATTACAACCCAGCATGCTGCACTTTGCCCTGCACCTACAGAACCCTGAACTGATGTAATGCTACCATCATATCCAATAGCATAAGAAGATAATACGCTTGCACCGGGTGCACCACCTACTGCTTCTGACACAAACACATTTCCATTTCTTCCAACCGCAAACCCAAATGGAGTAGCACTTGATGAAGTAATGGAATGCATAGCACCCGGAATGCCCTGATCATTTACAGTATAAGTAACAATTTTGTTTGTCCCCTTTTCCGTAATTACTAAAACTTTTCCTTCATTTACAAATGAAATTTGTGCAGGTCCAGTGCTGGCTGCAGTTAATGGCCTGGTTGAAGCAGCAATAGCTTCAAGTGTTCCATTATCCATTAGATGAAAGCCAGAAATATTATTTGTACCTCCACCATTTAATACGAAAACTAAATTATTGTGTTGCGCAATACTTACAGGTCGAATACCTCCGGAGTTTACAGTAGAAACAAGTGCAAGCCCATTGTCATTAATTTTAAAAGATGAAATAGAATTGCTGCCCGGATTTACTGCCAGCAATATTTCATTTTCGTTTGTAAGAACTAAGGCACCCTGATTGCCCAAGCCTCCTCCGGTACCAATACCACCTGTAGCATATGCAGCAGAAAATGAAAGAGTGCCATTTGAAGCACGGGTGAAATCCATTACTCTATTCCCGGCTACCTGGTTATTTATGAAATAAACATGGCCAACACTGTTTTCTCCAGTATTTGCATTTTCTGAATTAGCAGATGCAATACCAGCCCGTGATTCCTCACCAGCTGTTGATTGTTTAATATCTTTTTGACAAGCAGTTAAAAATAACAGGGACAATAGACCGGCTATCGTTTTTCTAAATAGAAGTATCATAACGTATGTTTTAAAAGGTAACCTCACAGCGAAATACTGAAGGTGAAAGAAATCTGAAAATTAAAAGCAATACTGAAGGTGCACTTCTTCTAAGCAGTTGTCGTTTACCTGACAGATTTTTCCTATTTACAAAAAATAATAGCCGCTGGTTTTTTAAAAAGTTTATTTTTTTAATTCTTTATTTCATTTCAATTACCTAATCTTTGCCGTGAAATAAATAAATGCAGTCCGTAGCAAAATCATATACTGAAAACGAATTGGTTGCATCGCTTAAGAGGCGGGACAATGATGCATACAGTTATTTATATCTAAACTACCGGGGTTCATTATTTGCAATCATCAATCAGATAATTGCCGATACTGAAACCGCCAATGACGTACTTCAGGAGGTTTTTATTACTGTTTGGAATAATATTGATAAGTATAATGCAGAAAAAGGAAGGCTTTATACCTGGCTTCTTAACCTTACCCGGAATACGGCAATCAATAAAACCCGGTCAAAAAATTATAAAACCTTTCTGAAAAACGATGACATCAGTAATTACGTAAATAGTATAGAAGAAAAAAATGCCTCGCAGCAAAATATTGATCAGATCGGATTAAGAAAAGAAGTAAGTAAATTGAAACCAGAATTCAGTGCGGTTTTAGAGTTGGCTTATTTTAACGGATTTACGCAGGAAGAAATCTCAAATGCATTAAATATACCTTTAGGCACTATTAAAACAAGATTAAGGAGTGCATTAATTGAATTAAGAAAACAATTCAGGTAAATGAACATTAAAGAATATATATCATCGGGAGTCATTGAGCAGTATGTTCTGGGACTATGCAGTGCAGAAGAAGCAATCGAACTTGAACAACTTCGCAATGCACATCCTGAGCTAAAAGAAGCTAT
>JANLSA010000527.1:0-2904 GCA_031362085.1 Bacteroidota bacterium
TTTCAATAGTTAGCAATTCAAATTCTTCAATAGCAGGTAACACATCTCTTGCTACTACATTTATTTCAACACTGGCATCCGGTGTTTTAACTATCGTTGGTCTTGTTGCTTCATATTTTACTTCCGTTTTTGTACAGGAAATAAAAATAAAAATTGCAATGCTGATTATAACACTCTTCATCAGCGTTTTTTTTATTGTATTCATGTTTACAATTAGTTTAAATTAAAAAAAATAAAATTGTTTATTAATTATCCCACCACATTCTTCCCCACTGAGAATCAATTTCACTTCCTACAGTATAACCAGCAACTCCTGCTGTCCAGTTCTGAGGATTTAACCCTGATTCATTATTTCCATGAGCCATTCTTCTTGGTATTGCATTTGCCTGTCCAGGTGCTGCTGTAAGTGTTGGAAAATTTGTTCTTCTCCACAAAGACCACCCTCGTACTCCATTTGGATACCATGCAGCCCACTCCTGATTTACAATTTTTTCCAAAACAGATCCACCAGCCAAATCAACAGTTGGCTGAGTCATATAAGTTGCTAATGCTCCTGCATTATATACACCCCATTGTTTCATACTTTCTTCTATTCCTTTTGCATAAGTTGTAGTTTGGTTTTCTGCTGTCCAGCCTCTGAAAGCGGCTTCTGCTCTGGCAAGCCATACATTAGCAGCACCAATTAAAACCATTGGAGAAGTTGCAGTTCTTAGACTTGGGTGAATTGGTCTTGCAAAGTTTGTATTAGCATTAGCAAATAAAGTAGCGTTATCTCTTGTAAGTCCATAAGGAAAACCAACTGTTGAAGATCCATAAGCATTTATCCGGGCATCATTACGGCTACTTAACCAATCAGTCATGGTTTTAGAAACAGCTTCATCATCTCTGACAACAATATTGTAATAGTTATAAAAATTATTATCGTAAGTACCACCGGGAAATGCCATGGTGGCATTATCAGAGCTAGTTTCTATTAAACCTGCTGCATGAGATAAGGCACTTGCAAATTCTGCTTTACCCAATGTGGCATCAGCTTTTGAAATTTGAAGCGCCATTAAAAGCCTGATTGAGTTTGCAAATTTTTTCCATTTATTAATATTGCCATTAAATAAAATATCGCCTTTAAAAGTAAGCCCAGCATCAAACTGATCTACGGCTTCTTTTAATTCCTTAATTAAATCTTTATAAATATCCTGTTGTTTATCGTACGCAATAGTTCCATTTCCTTTCAATGCCAACGAGTATGGAATATCTCCCCACAAATCAGTTAACCACCAATAGGTATAGGCTTTCAAAATCCGTGCAGTTGCAATTTGATTTTTATTTGAACCGTTGGCTACAGCTTTTCCTTTTGTTTCCTCATTCGTATTATAATCAATTATTTTCTGATAGTCGTTAAGAGAACCTGCATACGTAGCGTCCATATTGGTTGAAGTTTTTGAATATCGCGAAAACTCTGTGTATTGCGTTTGAGAAAAATATTGTGCATAGTAGCCCGTTACTGTTCTTATACCGCCCGCATCCCAAACTATATTGGCAACACCAGCTAAACCATTTGTAAGCAAGGCTGATGTAATAGGCTCTGTAGTTTGATTTGGGTTCTGGTTAATATCTCCAAAATCAACTTTCTTGCATCCCGAATTGTATAATAAAGTACAAGTAAGTAATAAACTTGTAATTATATATTTGAAATTATTTTTCATAACGTGTCTATTTATTTTTTTAAAAACTAATTGAAAGATTTAAACCGAGTGAACGGGTACCGGGCAACTGACCGTCTTCTCCGTATATATTTGAAATTTCAGATGGATCAAAATTCTTAGTATCAGAATAAATAAGCCATGGATTTCTTGCTATTACTGAAAACCGGGCACCTTGTACATATTTGCTTATGCTTCCAAGTTTCTTAACTGGTATAGAATACCCAAAACTTACTTCTCTTAGTTTTACAAAAGTGAGATCGTGTACAAATGGCTCAGCAATCTGTGCGTTATAAAACTGATGATAATAAGTTTGTGCATCTACATACAAATCAACCGGCGTTTTATCATCTACAGAAGATACTGCTAATACATGTACACCACCACCGTCGGCAATAGCATCTCTTACATTAAATCCTTTATCATTGGTAGCTGCTGTTGCTTCAAACAGTCCGGAGTAGTGTCCCCACATTTCTGAGAGTGAAAAGAATTTACCACCCAATTGATAGTCAAGAGAAAAGCCAAGTGTGAAATTTTTATATGTGAAGCTATTGATAATACCTCCAGTAGTTTTAGGAACGATAGATCCATATTTTTTAGTCGGGTCACTTAGAAAAAGCCCTGTTGCAGGGTTTACAACTGCAATGCCATCAACATTTCTTTTTATTCCATTTCCATATAACTGTCCCCAATCCTCACCCAGTATTTGGAAACCCTGAGCAAACCTTGCACCAAATGCACCCTGACCAGCAGGTAATGGTATTGCTATTTTTGTTTGATCGCCAAACAATTTTGAAACAGGATTATTAATTAAATAAGAGAATGTGGCATTAATATCCCAACCAAAATCTTTATTCATTATAGGTTTTGCATTTACAATCAACTCAATTCCCGATCTTGCTATTCTAGCAGCGTTGATGGATGTAGCATTGTAACCACTTACTCCACTGATAGGAATGTTCACCGGTATTTTATCGGCTACTTCATGGAAGTAAACAAAATTGAGTCCGAGTCTGTTTTTTAAAAATCGTAAATCAATTCCGCCTTCAACAGTTGATATTAATGCACCAGAAAGACTTGGGTCAGGATATAAATTTGGTACACCCATCAGGAAATTTCCATTCCATTGAAACTGATTTACTCCATAAGTAAAATTGGTAGCATATACACCAAGGCTTTCCGGTTTTCTTCCCCAACTACCAAA
>JANLSA010000556.1:0-5268 GCA_031362085.1 Bacteroidota bacterium
TTAGCTGGCGCAATAAATACGAAAGTGGCGATCCAACAAAAGGTGCAAAATTTCCATTATCAACTTCTGTATTGGTATTGACAACGGATCAGTATCATTTAAATAATTTTTTAAACCGGATGTCAATTGCAGTAGCTATTGTAATAAAAATCGGGGAAAAGAAAAAACGATTGGGGTATTATTTAAAAGACCTGCTTTATTATACAGCTTGTTACCAGGCTGGATGGTCACTCACCTATCTTCCTTTCAGGTATAAGGAATAATTTTTTTTTACAATTGGAAAATTTTTACCAGGTCATTCACTTTTTTCTTAAATAATTTTAATTCTTCTTTTTGGGTTTTGATAAAAACATTGTCTGCTAATTTTCCAAGTACATTATTCATTTCGGAATTGGTATCGTATACCATTTTTCTAAATTCATTGGTATAATCTTTTGCTCTTGATTCATAGATTGACTTTACCATCCATTCTTTTGTGGCAATAGCCTGAAGCAGTAAATCATTAACTGTTTTTTTTGTAAAATCTTTCGAAGAAATATTTTTTATTTCTAAAAGCGAAGCAAAAGCATGTTGAAATTTTTGTTCAGCATATATATTTGTTTGATTTCTATAAAAGGCATGCACTTCATCCCAACTCGTTATTTTGCCATTATTTATTTTACGAAGTAAGAGATTGACTGTTGCTTTTGGTATTAATTGCCCACCAATATTCTGCCATTCTTTTCTTTCGGCATTAAAAGGTAATTGGGAAATCAATTGTTCCCAACCTGATATGGAATTCGTTTCTATAAATGATAATAGTTGTATTGTTCCATACCATTGAATCATTTTTTTAAAAAGGTGATAGCTTTCTTCGGTTTTAACTAACTCCACTATTCTTTTCGTGTTTTCAAATCCGGTTACTAAAATTTCAAGTTCATTAGTGTTTACCTCTTTTCTTTCCAACAATTGCTCGCCGGTTTTGACCAGGTTCTTTTCACCTAAAGCTTCATTTGTTTTTCTTTGATATGCAAGTCCGGTAAATTTCTTCATCAGTTCTAACGCATCAAAAATTTCATTTACTGTATCGGGTGCAAGAAAATCATATTCGATTTTTTGCGTTTTATCTGTACGATTATCCCGTTCTACATATTTATCAGCATTCCGGGCCAATGCATACATATTATACAAAAACCAATAGCCCGGCATGATTACTAATTTATCTTTACTCACATCATTATTCACTAATGAAAAAGGAATCGGAATATTCAACTCAGCAGGAAAATCACCTTTTGCAATAATTGTAAATGATGCAAATTTGGAATTATGTTTCAGACTTACGCATAAGCCCGGCCAAAACCCACGGCCTGCAACCAATTCACCATCTGCGCCGCGACTGTTATGGTTACTTCCGATCGTGGCACCGGCTGCCATATTTGTTTGCCCCATCACCGTAGCTGCACATAAAAAAGAATTGTTATGGTGCTGCTCATGCGCCGGAAAAATAAGTGAATTTAAAACTTCACAACAAGAGATGGTTGAGTTGTCACCCAAATACGAGTTGATCAATCTTGCACCATATTTCAATTGCGAATTGGACGACATAATAAAGCGAACGGCTTTTACGCCATAAAATATTCTGCAACCAAATCCAATAATTCCATTTACAATTTCACATCCCTCACCAATTTGTGATTTTGCTTCGGATGAAGAATTGATGGTAAGGTTTTTTAACTTGTTAGCTCCTTTTAAATATGCATCACTGCCAATCCAAACATCTTTTATAATCTTACAATTTTTTATTACGGTGCGATCTCCGATTTTACCATAATAGCCGCGTTGTTTATCAAAACGTTTTTCGGTAAACTCCTTAAATTTTTGTTGAAGCGTTGAATCATTCCGGTATTTTGACCAGAGAAAAGCATCGCCGGGCTGCATACCATTAAAGGGCATTACTTTTCTACCGGCATTTTCATTGCACAACTCCATCCATACACGAACCGATTCATCTTCGCCATCCTTAAGTACACCATTACCAAACTTTGCATGATCGGTAGTAGCCATTTCATTTATATTCACCAGCATCACTTCATTGCCCAATATATAATGCGATAAATAATTTACATTATCTACTACTACATTATCACCAAAATCGCAACTGATGATGGTGCTGTTATATAATCCAACCGGCAAACGAAGATTATTAAATTCAAGAAACAACGATTCTAATTTGCCAATTCGAACCAGGCCATAAAATGTGCAATTTTTTACTAAGTCCGGATTAAATGAATCCGATACGAAGATTTTATCCCAGTTGTCGGAGCTGTTTGCATTTCGAATTAGCGTTTCTTTTTCGGAAGCATTAAGTTTTCTGTAATTAATACCACTTCGGTTTTGAAGATTACGCAGATGATATTCATTTTTTCCTTTCGGAATAAATTCCTTTGGGATAAAGCCGTACCCGAGTTTGGAAATTGGTTTTTTAGAGATATTGTTCATTAAGATTTTTTTTAAAAAAGTAAGCAGTAAGCTATAAGTTCTGGCAATTTTAATTTTCTAATCTAAAACTTACAACGTGTCACTTATTCTACCGTAACAGATTTTGCAAGATTCCGTGGCTTATCTACATCACAACCTTTAAATACACCAATATAATATGCAAGTAGCTGCAAGGTGATTACACTCAGCATTGGCGCTACGATTTCATCCGCTTCCGGTATTGTCATTATATCTTCTGATAAAGCAGTGCTTTCTTTATCACCTTCTGTAATTACGGAAATCACCCGGCCTTTTCTTGCTTTTATTTCCTGCATATTACTTACTGTCTTTTGATGGTAAGTGTCTTTGGTAGCTACAAATACAACCGGTAAATTTTCATCTACTAATGCGATGGGTCCGTGTTTCATTTCTGCTGCAGGGTAACCTTCGGCATGTATATACGAGATTTCTTTAAGCTTTAATGCCCCTTCCAAAGCAACCGGAAAATTATAACCACGACCCAGGTAAAGAAAATCCCGGGCATCTTTATATTTTTCTGCCAATGCTTTTATTTTGTCTTTCGATTGTAAAACATACGCTGCTTTCTCCGGCACTTCATTTAGTTCATTTAATAAATACATATATCGTTCTTCTTCAATTGTCCCTTTGAGATGTGCAATTTTTAAAGCAATCATCGTAAGCACGGCCAACTGTGCGGTAAATGCTTTGGTAGATGCAACTCCAATTTCATGACCCGCATGTGTATAAGCGCCGCCATGACTTGCACGGGCAATTGAAGAGCCAACAACATTTACAACACCCAGTATAATGGCTCCTTTTGATTTTGCATTTTCAATCGCTACCAATGTATCGGCTGTTTCGCCACTTTGTGAAATGGCAATAATAACATCGCCTTCATCTATTACAGGATTGCGATAACGGAATTCTGATGCATATTCCACTTCCACATTAATGCGACAGAGTTCTTCAAAAATATATTCTGCAATAAGACCTGCATGCCAACTTGTACCACAGGCTACCATCACAATTCTTTTTGCCTTTATTAATTGTTCTGCATATTGCTGTATGCCGATCATGGTTATTGTACCCGCAACAGCATCTAATCTTCCTCGCAAGCAATCGAATATGGTCTGCGGCTGTTCAAAAATTTCTTTCAGCATAAAATGTTCGTAACCCCCTTTTTCAATGGCGGCTAATTCTAAATCGAGCTTCTGTACATAGGGTGTAATTTTTTCATTGCCAAGATTTTTTAAAATCAATTCATCGGGTTTTACAATGGCCAATTCATAATCGTTTACATATACCACTTCTTTTGTGTATTCGAGCATGGGCGATGCATCAGAACCCAGAAAATGCTCACCTTTTCCAATGCCAATAACTAAAGGACTTCCTTTTCTCGCAGCAATAATTGTATCCGGATTTTCTTCATCCAGTAATAAAATAACATAGGCACCCGTTACACGTTTTAGTGCTATGCGAACGGCTTCTTCCAACCCGCATTGATTATTATTTTTTATTTCTTCTATAAAATTTAAGAGAACTTCCGTATCCGTATCACTGGTAAATGTGTAGCCCTTATTAATTAACTCCTGTTTCAACTGGCCATAATTTTCGATGATGCCGTTATGAATCATTGCCAGTTTGCCGCTTTTAGATGAATGCGGATGTGCATTGCGATCACTGGGTTCGCCATGCGTGGCCCACCGGGTATGACCAATGCCAATATGTGCATGTAAATTTTTTCCGACAATACTTTCTTCTAATTCGGCAACCTTACCTTTTTTCTTATACACTTTTAATCCGCTGCCATTGTTGAGTGCAACACCCGTACTATCATAACCACGATATTCAAGACGTTTGAGACCTTTGATGATGATGGGATAAGCTTCTCTAGGTCCGGTGTATCCTACAATTCCACACATAGTTTATTGGGTTAAATGTTTTGATTACTGGTTAATTTCAGTAATTTCTGATTTGAATTATTAACGAATTTCCATAAAAATACCCAGACGGCAAAAAGGGCTGATATAATTGAGAAACAAGGGTATTAGTAAACAAATCTGGCAGAAAAAAGAATACAGTTGGGGGAAACTGTGAAAAAAAATGAACTGGTTCTGAAAAATTAATTACTACCTTTTATTTGTAATTCATTTTTTAACCAAAATCAAAATGTTATGAACACGAACAAATTTCTTATTGGAGGGATCCTTGGCGGCATTGCTAATTTCCTTTTAGGGTGGTTGGTTTGGGGTACTTTGCTTATGAGTTTTATGAAAGAACACACCAGCATGGCTGGAAAAGCAGTAATGAGAGCCGACGATCAAATGATCTGGTGGGCTTTGATTGTTGCAAATCTTCTTTTGGGCTTCTTGCTTTCATATATCCTGAATAAGGCAGGGGTGATGTCGGCAGGTGCAGGTGCATCTATGGGAGCCGTTATTGGATTATTAATGTCTGCAGCTATAAATTGTTTTAATTATGCATTCATGGACATGGGTGATATGACCGGAATGGGTGTGGATATTATTGCAAGTATCGTAGTAACAGGTATTGTTGGTGGAGTTATCGGTTGGTATTTGGGTATGGGAAAGAAAGCTGCCTGATAAATAATAAGGCCTGATAAATTTCTTTAAGGTGATATTTAATATCACCTTTTTTTATGTAAATATTTGATTCTCCTTAAAATACTTTCGAGAGTTCAGATTTTAATTACACATTTTATTCAGGATGATAAACCCGTTCTGCATTTTTATAAATTTCTTTTTTATCTAATGTCATCTTTTTTGTTTT
>JANLSA010000557.1:0-2821 GCA_031362085.1 Bacteroidota bacterium
ATGGTAATGAGTATTCCTTTTCTTACACAGCTTCAAGAGGAATATCCTGATGCTTCAATCCATGTGATTGTAAAAAAAGAATTGGAGCCCTTACTTCAATATTTTCCATCAGTTTGTTCAAAATTTATTTTTTCAAAATCAGAATTTTCAGGTGTCAGAGGTGTATATCGTTTCGGAAAACAAATCAAGCAAAAAAATAAATTTGATTTGTATTTTTCATTGCCGGATTCTTTTTCATCTGCTTTTATGGGGTGGGCAAGTGGTGCAAAAAAAAGAATTGGATATCGTAATGAAGCCCGGTCTGTTTTTCTTACAAAAGCATTGAAGAAAAATCAATTACTAAATAGGACCATGCAATATGTAGATTTATTACAACAATTCACAGACAAACACTATTTAATAAACGAGTTGAAGTTTTTAAATATTTCGGATTCACCCAAAACGAAATCAATAATTATCAATATTCATTCAGAAGCAATTTCCCGTCGTTTACCCAAGGAAAAAGCAATCCGTATTATTAATCAGTTGCAAAAAGATATTTCTGTACCGATAATTTTAATCGGCGGACCCAATGATATGGCATTCACACAGGAAGTAATTAATGCTTTGCTAAACCCGGGTAACATAATTAACAAAGCTGGCAATACAAATCTTACCGATTTGCCATTGTTAATGAACGGAGCATCTGTAATGCTAAGTACCGATTCCGGTCCAGCTCATGTTGCCAATGCCATTGGTTTACCATTAATCGTTTTATTTGGCGCAGGAAACGAAAATTCAACTGCGCCATTTAATAAAAAAGACAGGACAATTTTAAGATTTGGGCAACTGCCTTGCGAACCTTGTATAAAAAATACCTGCCAATATGGTTTGCCTAAATGCCTGGAGCAATTAGATGAAACCAAAATTTCAAATGCAGTATTAGATTATTTAAAATAATAACCAGAATATGAAATGGGAAACACTATCATCAGAATATTTATTCCGTCATGAACCTTATGTAGTTTTAAGAAAAGATGTATGCAAACAAACAAACGGAAAAATTGTGCCGGCTTACTATGTGGCAGAACTTCCCATGTCGGTTATTGTTTTTCCCGTTGTAGATAATCAAGTGATGCTTATAAAACAATACCGGCATCCGGTAGAAGAAATTTTATGGGAACTGCCCGGTGGGTTTTCTGAAAAACATGAGTCAGCATCTGTAGCTGCACTGCGTGAATTAGAAGAAGAAACAGGGTATAAATTTTCATCGGTAAAAGAGTTGGGAATAACGGCAGCCAATCCCGGAATATTAAATAACTATACACATTTATTTATAGCCGATGGTAACTACGAAAAAACTGAACAGCAACATGATGAGCATGAAGATATCCAATTGCAATTTTTTTCTTTTGATAAATTAATAGAAATGATTAAGAATAATGAAATACTTCAATCCATGCATTTGAATACCTGTCTTTTAGCGTTATTGCACCTGGGAAAATTAAAATTTAGTTAGTTACTTACTAAAACAGAACTTCCTTCAACCTTCTCAGTATCTGCAATTATATTTGCAGGGTATGGATATCAACTGCACTGAAAAAGAGTTACTCATATTTAAAAAAATCGCTCAGGCTGCTGAGGAATTGGAATACCCATGCTATTTAATCGGTGGTTTTGTACGGGATAAAATTTTAAATAGAAATACAAAGGATGTTGATATCGTTTGTTTGGGAGATGGGATAGAACTTGCAAAAGCTGTTGCAAAAAAATTTAATCCAATACCTAAAGTAAATTTTTTTAAAACATTTGGAACTGCTAATATAAAATTAGAAAATACAAATAATAATGAGTCTACTTTGATCCCATCTTCGGAGGGTAGCGGGGCATTTGATATTGAATTTGTAGGAGCCCGGAAAGAAAGTTATCAATCTGACTCACGTAATCCTGCAGTTTTGCCCGGCACATTAGAAGATGATCAGTTTCGCCGCGATTTTACTATTAATGCGTTTGCGATTAGTTTAAATAAAAAAGACCTGCCTTCCGGTAAATCCGGTTTTGGAAAATTAATTGACCCGTTTAATGGGTTAGAGGATTTAAAAAATAAAATTATCCGTACTCCGTTAGATGCTGTTCAAACATTCAGCGACGATCCGTTACGTATGATGCGTGCCATCCGGTTTGCAACTCAACTCAATTTTACCATTGAAGAAAAAACATGGCAGGGCATAAAAGATAATGTAGATCGGATAAAAATAATTACACAGGAGCGTATAACCGACGAACTGAATAAAATTATTGCTAGTCCCAAACCTTCTGTTGGTTTTGACCTGTTATTTCAATCGGGTCTGTTGCAGATAATTTTTCCTGCTATGGTAGAACTTGCCGGCGCAGAATATAAAGATGGTATGGGGCACAAGGATAATTTTTATCACACACTCCAGGTGCTTGATAATATTTCTGAAAAAACAGATGATCTTTGGTTGCGATGGGCTGCCGTGCTGCATGATATTGCAAAACCCATAACTAAAAAATTTGAAGAAGGGCATGGTTGGACTTTTCACGGCCATGAAGCAGTAGGTGGAAGAATGGTACCGAAAATATTTACTAAACTCAAGTTGCCACTTAATGAAAAAATGCGGTTTGTAAAAAAATTAGTGGAGTTGCATTTACGACCCATCAGTGTAACAAAAGAAAATATTACGGACTCTGCCATTCGACGATTGTTGTTTGATGCAGGGGAGGAGTTTGATGCATTGATGATCTTGTGCGAAGCGGACATTACATCAAAAAACAAATGGAAAGTAAAAAAATTTTTAGAAAATTTTAAATTGGTTCGTCA
>JANLSA010000016.1:0-2171 GCA_031362085.1 Bacteroidota bacterium
TTTTCAAAAAAATCCATATAATCAGTCAGCAAATTATTCTTCCATTCATCCGATAGATTTGCTTTTGCCTGCCAAAGCAAACTTGCCACATCATATTGTGGTGCACCCTTCATTCCACCCTGGTAGTCGATAAAGCCTAAACTTCCATCGGGTTTAATCATTATGTTTCTGCTTTGAAAATCACGAAACATAAAATATTTATACTCCGTATGGGTAAGATAATTACTCAATGCATCAAAATCATCTAACAACCTTTGCTTGTCATACGGTTTGCGCAGTGCATCTAAAAAATAATATTTGAAGTATAATAAGTCAGCAAGTATTGCCTGTTTGCCAAACTCTTTATTAGTCAGGCATTTTTTATAGTCTAACCCCGCATTTCCTTTTACTTGTAAGCTTGCAAGGTTCTGTAAACTTTCTTTGAACAGTGAGTAAAGCGTTGACGTATTACCCTCTTTTTCCAATTGGGATGAAAGTGAAACATCGCCAAAATCCTGTTGCAGGTAAATTAATCTGTCCTCACTTATAAAATATATTTCAGGAACAGGTAGTTGTTTTTTATAAAATTGATTTGAAAAATAAAGAAAAGATTCATTCTCTTGAATATTTGCACCATATGTAGCTAGTATAGAATTTCCGTTGTCGGTATGAATTCGAAAATATCTTCTCTCGCTTCCACTCTGAGGCAAAACATCAATAGAAACAGCAGGTTTGCCCGACCAGCTTTCATATACTTTTTCAATGTTATCCAGCACATTTTGCATCAGGCAAATGTAAATGAAATGGTCTGGTTGCCATTCTCCAAACAGGCATTTGTTTTTTATTACCTTTGAAACTACTATTTAGAATATGAGTTATCACCTCGTAAATAAAGTAAGGATAGTAACTGCCGCCAGTTTATTTGACGGGCATGATGCTGCAATAAATATTATGAGGCGGATCATGCAAAGTAAGGGGGCTGAAATTATTCATCTCGGCCATAACCGTAGCGTAAAAGAAATTGTAGAAACAGCAATTGAAGAGGATGTGCAGGGTATTGCCATTACATCTTACCAGGGCGGTCATGTAGAGTTTTTTAAATACATGAAAGACCTGTTGGAAGAAAATGGTTGCGGACATATAAAAATTTTTGGTGGGGGCGGTGGTACTATTTTACCAACTGAGATGGAAGAGTTGCATAAATATGGTATTACAAAAATTTACAGTCCTGATGATGGAAGAAAAATGGGATTGGAAGGGATGATAGAAGAAGTAATAAAATTATGCCTCCCCAACCCCTCCGAAGGAAGGGCTTTTGAAGACCCGAATTGGAATGGAGTTTTTCCATTAAACGAAATGAAGGATATTAGAAAAATCGCAAGAATAATATCACTGGCAGAAATTGGGAAAGATTACTCATCATTATTAAAAAAACTACAATTAAAAGCAGAGTCTTCACAGAACCCACCTTCGGGTGGCAGGGGGGCTATACCTGTACTTGGAATAACCGGTACAGGAGGAGCTGGTAAAAGTAGCGTTACCGATGAAATAGTAAGAAGGTGTTTAACAAATTTTACGGATAAAACAATTGCGGTTATCTCTGTTGACCCATCCAAGAAAAAGACCGGTGGTGCTTTGTTGGGCGATCGGATCCGGATGAATTCAATTTCACATCCACGAGCTTATATGCGAAGCCTTGCAACCCGGGATGATAATACAGCGTTGAGTGCGGCAATGCAAGAGGCAATTGATATTTGCAAAGCAGCTGAGTTTGATTTTATTGTTTTGGAAAGTGCAGGTGTGGGGCAAAGCGATGCAAGCATCCTGGATTATTGTGATGTAAGTATGTATGTAATGACGCCGGAATATGGTGCTGCCAGTCAATTGGAAAAAATCAATATGCTTGATTTTGCAGATTTGGTTTGTATAAACAAATTTGATAAAGCCGGTGCACTGGATGCATTGGCTGATGTAAAAAAACAATATAAACGCAATCACCAGTTATTTACGGCAAAAGATAATGAGTTGCCGATAGTGGGAACCATGGCAAGTAAGTTTAATGATGGCGGGGTGAATCAGCTTTTCACTTTGTTACTTCAAAAGATTGAAACGAAAACAGGTATTAAGTTTGGCGAATATCATTTTGCTGAAACAGCACAAATTTCCCAAGCCATTATTCCTTCCAACCGTTT
>JANLSA010000035.1:0-2119 GCA_031362085.1 Bacteroidota bacterium
CAGCAAACCAAATTACTATGGCGGCTTTGAAAGGTCTGAAGCCCCAATAAATGAAATAATGCTGCAGGTGCTTGATGTAATCGAGAAAAAATATGCTCCGCAGGTGCAAACAAAATCACCAGCGGAAGGAAACAACCCGACCATCATTAACCAGGCGAATAAAGATTCAGGCGCAATAAAAGACAGTAATTGATAAAATTAATTGAATAATAATTTCCAAAACCCTTGTCCCGGCAAGGGCTTTTTATTTTGAACTTCCGGCAGTTTAAGTTGTTATCAGGAGTATGGCAAAATATTTGTCGTAACACCGTTTAGACATCGGCATTATGCCAATATATTTTACTATTATTTATACCCCCAATTTGCATAAATTGTATATCCAAATGAGAGGATTCCATTTCACCAAGTTTGATGCAAACAGCGAAGGCAAAAGTAAATTCGACCAATTGCTAAGCCTCTTTATGCAACTGCTCACTTACACCAGTGGTGATGTGGGAGAAGCTATGCAATGGATGAATGAGCTTGATAAGCAGTACCAGCTAACTGATGATGAATATGGTATGGGTGATTTTATAGATGAACTGAAAGAGAAAGGCTACCTGACAGATAAAAATGAGCAGGGTGAAATACGAATTACTCCCAAAACAGAACAGGGAATAAGAAGAAGCAGTCTGGAGGAAATTTTCGGGAAACTGAAAAAAACAAAGCAAGGTGACCACCATAGTTTTAAACCTGGGCAGGGTGATGAACTGAATCCTGATACCAGGCAATTTCAGTTTGGTGATATGCTGGAGCAAATTGATTTTACCGAAAGCATCCGTAATGCACAGATCAATCATGGCATTGATAGTTTCCGGATGCAGGAAGATGATTTAACGATTCGGGAAACAGATTTCAAAGCACAAACTTCTACCGTGCTGATGATTGATATTTCTCACTCCATGATTTTGTACGGTGAAGACCGCATAACTCCCGCCAAAAAAGTGGCGATGGCGTTAAGTGAATTAATTAAAACAAGATACCCAAAAGATACATTGGACATTGTGGTTTTTGGCAACGATGCATGGCCGATTGAAGTAAAAGACCTTCCTTATTTACAAGTTGGACCTTATCATACCAACACCGTTGCCGGTTTGGAATTAGCGATGGACATTCTGCGGAGAAGAAAGAATCCGAATAAACAGATATTTATGATCACAGATGGCAAGCCAACCTGTTTGAAGATTGGTAAAAGGTATTATAAAAACAGTTTTGGTCTTGACAGAAAAGTAGTGAACCGCTGCATTAACCTGGCGGCACAATGCAAGAAATTAAAAATACCAATCACCACTTTTATGATTGCGACTGATCCTTACCTGCAAAAATTTGTGCAGGAGTTTACTGAGATGAATAATGGGAAAGCCTTCTTTGCATCGCTGGATAAGTTAGGGGCTTTTATATTTAAGGATTTTGAATCGGGAAAGAGAAAAACAGTTTATTAAAATGAAGAGATTAATTTTCATAACACTCGGATTTGTCGTTTTGATTGCGGGGTTCTTTCTCTATTCCGCATCGAAGTCGAAACCAGAAGCAATTTTGCTACACACTCGAGATAACAAGCCTGATACTTTGGATTTACTAATGCCAAAAGGCGATAATAACGGTAATTCGAAATATGAAAAAATTGAAACTAAATTAACACTGCTATTATTAAGCAATAACTTGGTTTACGGATACAGTGGAAACAATATTACAACTGGCAAAACCTATAACTACGCTGAAGTAAGAACCCTTATAAAACAAGAATCAGTAAAATATCCTCCTGAAAAATTTGTGATAACAATCAGACCTACAGAAACCGCAACTTATAAAAACACCATAGACATATTGGATGAAATGACAATTAATAATATCAAAAAATATGAAGTGGTCGGAATAAGCGATAATGAAAAAGAATTTGTACATCAATTTGAAGAGGTTGTAAAAAAATAAAATGAATATCAAAAAAATAAAAACCCTCGGTGAACTTAAAGCAAGTGGCTATCAACCTAAAAGTATCAAAGAAGAGATACGGCAAAACCTGATTGCAAAGCTTAAAAAAGGCGACCCTACTTTCTCCGGCATCGTAGGCTATGAAGAC
>JANLSA010000082.1:0-1729 GCA_031362085.1 Bacteroidota bacterium
TATGGAGAGTTTTTAAAAAGAATTAGTAAACAAACTAATATTCCTATCAACCTGCTTAATCAAGCTTTAATAGAATATTCATCAACAAATAAAATTGAAAACGATAAAATTAATGAGGTTAGCGCTGCTAATTTTGTTAAACAATTTATTGATTGGAAAAATGATAATTTGCAAGGTCGATTTACTTACAGCAAATCAAATATCAAATTGAATGGAACAGCATTAACTTTCCCGAATGGTACTCCAAAAGATGAAATTACACAAGGAAGAATAGGAACAAAGTTAATGCCAGGAACACCAATTGAAAAGTATTTATATGACACTTATGCTTATGATTCGCCATTAGAAAAAGATAATCTTTTAGACCAAGTTCAAGAAGTTGTTGTTTATGGTAAAATTCCAAGAAGTAGTATATCTATTCCAACGATAACAGGACAATCCTATAGTCCAGACTTTATGTATGTTGTTAAAAAAGCAGATGGTTCTAAAACATTAAACATAGTTGTAGAAACAAAAGATGTAGAAAATAATTCATCTCTAAGACAAATTGAACAAGTCAAAATTAATTGTGCCAAAGAATTCTTTAAGCAATTAACAATTGATGGTTATTCAGTTGAATTTCACGAACAAATAAACAATAAAAAAATAAAACAGATTGTTGATGAAGTTCTAATTAATAATTAGTAAAGAATTATGTTTATAGACCAGCGATTGCGTATGACAGTTGTTAAGCTCTGTGATTTGTTCCGATTTAAATTTTCAATCAAATAGAGAAGTTTGTGAAACTTTCTTTGGGTGGAAAGTTCCAATAATTACATATGGATTTGGCGCAATTAAATGAAATTCTCTAGTTGTTCCTAAAAATAAATTGCCGTCCTTGGTTCTGAATAACACATCAGCTACTTCAGGAAACCCCTGCCTTATGAACACATGCTCAAACCTAACTTGTTTACTCTCATCGAAGTGTAACAGTTCAACACCCATAAACGTTATCACCCAAACAGAATGTTTATCCTCAGGGAAAAAGGAATAGGTAGGATTAAAAATAAGTGAAGTACTATCACCCTCGACATGAGTATAACGGGTAACTGAACCTTCGCTTCCGTAAGGAACCTTTAAGTTCACTCGACTTATGCCACCATGACCGTGAGCAATCCAAAGATCACCGCTACCACTTTCCCAAACATCATTGCACTCTTGAGCGGCTATTGTATTGGTATTGTTTGGGTCCATTTCAAAGTGTATTGATGGACTTTGCTCTATCATTTTGGATTGGGGATTTATTGCAAAACCAAAGACACCCGCATGACCAATAGGAACTTTTCCCACTGTTCCAGCCCATAAATATTTTTGTCCCTTCCAAAATCCCGAAATAACAGCATCCTTAAATGGAAGGGGGGTGTCTTTTAAACTTTTTTTTAAGTCAGGATTATTATTCAGGTGAGCGGCAAGAAGTTTTTCTGCTTGATTCCAAATCAAATATTCATTTTCACCCGTGTTATAAAGAATGCTGCTATGCAAATCCGGCAAGTTCACATTGTAATAATTGATACTTCTTTTCACTAGATGGCTGACTCCATGTGATGTACTAAGCCAAAGCGAATTATCGCGGTCAACTGTGATTGCCCATATTCTATTCGACTGCAATGAAAATTTATTTCCAGGTTCTGCCTGGATATTGATCAAAGAATCACGTTCCAGAATATATCGAAAAAGTCCACGCCCGGCA
>JANLSA010000099.1:0-6876 GCA_031362085.1 Bacteroidota bacterium
TATCCAAAATAAATTCCTTGCCATCAGCTATAACAATACCTTCACCACCTACATTGATAATTCCCATTTCTCTGCGTTCTAAAAAGAAATTTGCTTTTAACTCTCCCTCGTTAGGCAATTTGATAAGAGCATTTGTTGGCACAACGCCTCCAATTATCAAACGGTCATAATGAGAATATACCAACTGTATCGTACCAGGTTGCATTAAACCCTGCACTAAAAAATTGTCCCGAAGTTGTTGTGTAGTCATCTGGCTTGTTTCATTGGGGCTGTTTTGAAATCTAATCTGCATGATTTTATTTTTTATTTTTTTACAATAAATTCAACAACAGTTTATCATAGCCTTCCGCATGTTGCTTTAAAATGTCTTTACAATATCTACAATTATATTTTGTACTGGCTTTTAAAAATAACTGAAATGAATTAGAAAATGTAAATGGTTTTATTTGTTGCTGGGTCCATGCTTTTTCTCCGGTTAAATGAGGAAACAACGCTTCATATCCTTTCTCCAATGACTTCTTAGATTTGGTTTGCAATGTCCAGAAATTGATGTTAGTGTTTTCTGATAACTGTGCAATTATAGTAAAAGCATCTAAAATAAAAACAGTGTAATGCAATGATGTGGTTCTTGCCAGTTCCAACGGAAAATATCCCTTGTCATCCATTTGGACATCTAATCTTCCCGCTGCACGTTGTACAATATTATTGGCAAGGGGAATATCGTCAATAAAGATTGCGATAGATAAATTAAGGGCATCATACCATACACCATGATTGTTTTTTGCATCTCTTTCATCTACCCCTATATTACTTGTTTGCATCCATGTCAAAAATTCTTTAAACCAATTCTTTAATTTTTTTTGTTTCCCGTCCTTAAAATTTGCTGATTTTTTTAATAGCTCAGTTGCGTCTAATAAAAAAATAAAATGCCTGGCATCAATAATTCCTTCAGCTCTGCCATTACTAAATCCTTTTATAGATTGTCCGTAATTTAAATTCGGGTTCATGGCTGTTCCAGAATCAAGAAACCAAACTTTTATTAGTTTACCGGCATGTTTTGCAAATTTTTCATCGTCGGAAAAATAATAAGCTAAAGAAAGCAGGTAAATATTTTCGCAGAGCTTAGGCATATTCTCTTTATCGGGAAAATTTTTAACTTCCGGATTTACTTCACCATCTTTCCTGATATAAGGTACTCCGCCTGGTTTAGAAGAGTCGGGCCACCAATAAGGTGCGATGCTCATATAGTCATGTTTATTACCACTTGGCGGAAATTCTGTTTTATCCATTACACTAACTGGCTTATATTTTAATAAAGCATCAGCATTTTTTATTAACTGATTATATGCAGACATAACAGAAGCATCATTCGTTTTAATTTTCACCTTGCTTGCAGCCAGAATTTTAAAGTCAAGCTTTACCATATCCGATTTAGACAAATTAGACTGAGCATAGCATGCCCCGCTAATCAAACAAAAAAGCAATACATTAAATCCATTTTTTTTCATCCCTCTATTTTATTTACAATTTTAACCGCCCTGTTTAATAAAATCCTCCCTCATCGGACTGAACACATCAATTAAAACTCCAGCCTCCAGGCATATTACGCCATGCAAAACATTTGGGGGAATATAAAAAGAATCTCCGGCTTTTAGCAGTTCCTTTTTTGTATCTATCTCCGCTTCAAAAACGCCACTTTCTACATGGCTAATTTGAGAGTGATAGTGTTTATGCAGTGAACCAATTCCACCGGCTTCAAATTCTACTTTCACCAGCATCAACTTATCATCATAACAAATAATTTTTCTTTTCACTCCTTTATCAATAGTCTCCCATGATATATCATCATTTTTAACAAACAGGATTACCGATGTATCTGTATTCATACCCAAATTTTTTAATTAAAAAAAACGGTTCAATTTCTATTTCAATATATTTTTAGCAAAATAAACTCTCTATTAATTTTGATTCTCACTTCATTAATAAATGAAGGTGTGTCACTCGCTAAGTACAAAATACAGATCATTCTATGCCAAAGTATTGTTGAATTAATTTTTCAGGAGCAACATTTTTCCATGCACAAGTAAGTGCATCCAACAACATTTCCTTCTTAATTTCAGGCAAATTAATAAAAGTCGCACCCTTCCGTCCCCAACCACCAGGAACTGGAAAAATTATTGCCGGGCTGTAAGAACAGAAAACGGATTGATCAACCATCGAAAGTTTTACCATCAGATAATTTTTATCGGAATGAATGCTCGCAAATATTTTATTCTTCACTCTGAAATCGGGAATATTGAAATGCTTTTTCTCCTCCACTTCAGGAAGTGACAATACAGCCCTTCTTGCAGATGCAATTGAAACCATAATTAAAAAATTATAAGCCTAGTATTTTAAAAACAGAATTCCGCACCTCGCTTAGGGGTTTTGGTGTATTGCAAAGGATGACGTAAAATATTTTTTGTTTTGGTAGCCAAATATAATCTGATCTGAAACCTCCTTGTGAACCTGTATGACCAATTATCTTTTTGTTTTCAGATTCTGTGATAAACCAGCTTAGTCCAAGTAATGAAGGCGCAGTACTTGTCCAGTTTTTATGTTCAAATACGGTTCGTGATTTTTTTATCCAAGTACTATCTAAAAAAATATTTTTTTGTATTGCCTGTTCATATTTCCATAATTCATTTACAGAACTCCATACTCCACCATTGCCTGCGGCTGCAAAAGTGGGTTCCTCACCATAATCTTTTTCAAAATACTTTTTTCCATCAAACAAATATCCATGTGACACACCTTTATCCGGATATGCTCCATCCGTTATTGTTGTCGTTTTCATTCCAGATGGTTCAATAATGTTAGCCTGGATATATTCCTGCCATTTCATTCCTGATACTTTTTGAATAATCAATGCCAGTCCATTAAATGCCGGGTTTGAATAATGATACTGTTCACCGGGCTTAAATTCGAGGCTGTCTGTTTTCTTTATGGGCGCCCAGTTTTCCTCATCTTTCGCCGTAAGATAAAATACACTGTCTTCCATAATATTTCTTGTATCCGGTAAACCCGAAGTATGTGAAAGTAAATGATATAATTTTATATTTTTTGCAATCACACTGTCTTTAAAATCCGGGAAGTATTTAAACAAATTATCATTTAATGATAGCTTGTTTTCCTTTGCCAGTTTTAAAATTCCAAAAGCAACAAAAGTTTTACTTATTGAGCCTACATTAAATAAGGTATTCGGTGTAATCGTTTCTTTCGTCATTATATCTGCCAATCCAAATCCTTTTTGATAAATAATCTGATTGTCTTTTGCAATTAGTACAGCACCACCCGGTTCTTCTTTTTTAAAAAGGGTATCAAAATAAATGTCGAGTTGTGCTTTGTTAGTCAAGGGCTCATTGCAGGAAATACAAACTGCAACAAGTATAACTGAAGGCAGTAAAAGCATAGACATAACCAGATATAAATTTGTTTCAAGTTACTAAAAACAATTTATCCAAAAGTTTGTGAATTTTAAAGGCCTTGACACAATTCGTTTTTTTCATACCTTGTTAGATGCCTTTCAGTTATCTCATTTACGGTTCCGGTGGAATACTACTGATTACGCTTCTGCTATTTTTAATTAATAGCAGGAAAAAGAAATAACATATCACATAAGGTCAAGCTAAAACTACATTTCATCAAACATCCTTTTTTCATTCTGCTGTACGTTATTTCTTTGTGCTGTAAAGAGAATGGAATCCATTCTTATTTTTTAAACATAAAATTTACAGTCATGAAAAAGTTTCTTAAAACTAATTGGGCGGTTGCCGGTTTACTGGCAATATTCAGTCTTTCTCTTTTTTCTTTTATTTCACCCACCGGTGGTGAGGGTTTTGAAATTTATCTCAATAACAAATTAGTCCTCCAAAAGTTTGGTAATGACATGGACAAAGTACAAAGTATCAATCTTGATGAAAAAAGTTTGACTGGTGAACTGTCAGTTAAATATCATCATTGCGGCAAGGTGGGAAAAGACAGAGTACTTACCATTAAGGATTCCGATAATAAAATTTTAAAAGAATGGAAATTTGCGGATGTGTCTGAGGCCAGTGCATCTATGAAATGCGGTATAAAAGAAATTTTCAGTTTGCAAATAAAAAATAATACGAAGCTCAATCTTTATTATACATCCAGCGAATTGCCAAAAGGCAGAATGCTTGCAACCATCAATGCAGCACCCGGAAGTAAAATAAGTGAACCCTGAAAAATAAAAAGCGGGGATTATTTAATTCCCGCTTCATTTTTTACACAAATCAAAAACTCTTTTCATATTACCGGGTAAGTAGTTTTGTGAATTTCTCTAACTCCAATTGCTCAGCAGAATTGAAAGGTTCATTATTATCATATTTCAATTTTAAAAATAATACCCGTTTATGCTGAGGATATTTTTGAAGAATTGTATCAATCATTATTCCATTCACTTCATTCTTTGTATAAAGCGGAACATTTTCAGGCAATTCGGATTTATGTTTTGAATGCATCCGAAGTATGATAGCTTCAAGTGTTGCAAGTTTTGTAACCGGTATTTTATTTATTTTCTGAGCTTTGTTGTAAAGCCCCTGCAATTGCTTTTTACTCAAACCACCTCTTTCGATGTATTGGTGTTGCAAGCTTTGGGTAAATGATGAAAGCGGCTGCTCTTTCAGCACAGCTTCCAGTATATCTTTTATAATATCCAAATCCGGGTTAATACGGCTCATTGATAAAATTTAAAAAATAAATACCAATTAAATTCTCCTGAATATCTGAATTCCAAATCTCTTTGTTATTTTCATCAAAGCTATGGATACTTTCAGCATCATTACTGTTATTCTTACTGCATTCTTTGTTTTTATTTTCTACTTTTTTCAGCGAAAAAAGAAAATTACTATACCCGAACATTTCCCCGAAACGTTCCGGGCAATCTTAATTGAGCAGGTACCTTTTTATATCCAGTTAAATGACAGGGATAAAAAACATTTTGAAGACCGTATGCTGACTTTTTTATCTCAGGTAAAAATTACAGGAGTAAAAACTTCAGTTGAAGATTTGGACAGGGTATTAATTGCATCCAGTGCCATCATTCCCATTTTTTCATTTGTGGGATGGGAATATGTTCAATTACATGAAGTGCTTTTATATCCTGATTCATTCAGTCATGAATTTGAACAGAAAGGCACAGATCGAAATGTACTGGGTATGGTAGGTAGCGGGGCTATGAATCATATTATGATTTTATCACAATATGAATTACGCCAGGCATTCTCAAACAAGACCGGGAAAACAAATACAGCCATTCATGAATTTGTGCATTTGGTTGATAAAACAGATGGGGCCATTGATGGCATTCCTGAATTTTTATTAGAGAAAAAATATATCCTGCCCTGGTTACAACTCATGCATCAGAATATAAAAGAAATTTTAGCTGAAGATTCGGATATCAATCCTTATGGCGCAACAAATGAATCAGAATTCTTTGCAGTGGTATCCGAATATTTTTTTGAACGACCCGATTTATTAAAAACAAAACATCCGGAGCTTTATGAATTGTTATCTAAAATTTTTCATCAACAACCATCTGATATAAATAATTATCAATAAATTTAATATAGAATAGTAAAAATATTCTAAGACTATGACTGAGCAGAATCAAAAACTACCGATGCATTCATCCCGCCTTGAAGCTTTAGGCGATGGAATT
This sequence comes from Bacteroidota bacterium, assembly GCA_031362085.1. Taxonomy (GTDB): domain Bacteria; phylum Bacteroidota; class Bacteroidia; order Chitinophagales; family Chitinophagaceae; genus VBAR01. The sequence goes on from JANLSA010000099.1 coordinate 5,726, forward strand.
TTTAGTGTAGCCATGACAATTCTTGCAATCGAACTAGAGCTACCTGTTATAAAAGAACCGGGACTTAATGGATTATTAAATGCGCTACAGCATACTTGGAGTGGCCTTCTTTGCTATGTTATTAGTTTTGTTGTGCTTGGCATTATGTGGTTTGGACATCGTATGCTATTTGAATATATTGGCAAAAGCAACCGTTATTTTATTTTTCTCGGTGTTTTATTTTATATGATTGTTTGCCTGGTACCATTCAGTACAAGATTGCTGGCACATGCAACTTTGCAATGGTATGCCATTATGATTTATGGATTGAATCTGAGTTTGTGTAATATCTCTCTTTATGCTCAATGGCTGTATGGCATAAACAAACCAACATTGATGACCCGTGAATTACCCATTGAGGTAAAGAAAGAAGCCAAAATTCTTTTTCTGATTTCACCGGTTGTTTATGCAATTGCATTTGGTATTTCATTCTGGAAACCTCAAATTAGTATCGGCATTTTTGTAATTACACCGATACTTTATTTACTGCCCAATAAGCTGGATAAATACATGCCGTAAAAGAAGTAAAAAAACAGTCGCTTCATATTTTTAATTCCCGTGTTTCATATTTCTATTGGTAAATGCCATCAATTATGCAGCTCTTCCAAATTAATTTCATTGACTATTTAATGAATTTTGGGTGCAGAACCTGTCATTTCTCCAATGAGAATCTGATATCCAGCTTCTGTTATCCCCACTTAAATATCCCGGTTTTACCAACCATCTTCATTGACAAATTGATGATTTCTCCAATGAAAAACCATTTTTCTCATTGGTCAAAAACCATTTTCCCTTCGGAAAATGGGGGTTTGATGTGCAAAAAATAGTTGAGGAAAAAAGCAAGTTCATATTGTTGAGATACGAAATCAACTATATTTGATGCCGGGTACTTACATCCATTAAAAACAAAATTTAAAAATCATGGCAAAAAAAGTTGCAAAGAAAGCTGCGAAAAAAGCGGCTCCAAAAAAAGCTGTAAAAAAAGCAGCTCCTAAAAAAGTAGCAAAAAAGAAATCTGCACGTAAACCATCTGCAGCATTTATGAAACCACTTACACCAAGTGCAGATTTAGCAGCAGTAGTAGGTAGCAAAGGTTTGCCACGTACTGAAGT
>JANLSA010000122.1:0-2008 GCA_031362085.1 Bacteroidota bacterium
TGAAAGCAAGCTTGAGTAGTGATATTAAACATGGCTCAGTTGCCGGTTATGAAAGTGAAGAAACAACTCACTTGAGTGTAGCTGATAAGGAGGGAAATGTGGTATCAATAACTACTACACTTAATAATTCGTATGGTAGCAGAACGGTTGTAGGCGGGGCCGGATTTTTGTTAAATGACGAAATGGATGATTTTAGTATTAAACCTGGCACACCCAATATGTATGGAGCTATCGGCGGTGTAGCAAATGCAATTGCGCCGGGAAAAAGAATGTTGAGTTCTATGACTCCAACTATTGTATTGAAAGATGGTAAACCGTATTTAGTTGTGGGCACACCCGGTGGCACTACGATTCCGACTCAGGTATTCCAAACATTGGTTAACATTCTAGAGTTTAATTTAAGTACCGAAGACGCAGTTTTTAAACCAAAATTTCATCATCAATGGTTACCCGACACCTTATACCTTGAAAAAAATTTTCCCGAATCTATTAAAATGAATCTGGAAAAGATGGGTCACAAAATTGGAGAACGTAGCGGTATTGGAAGAACAGAGGTGATAAAATTTATTTATGAAAATGGGAAATTGAAAATTGAAGCCGTTGCCGACAGACGTGGGGATGATGATGCTGAGGGCTGGTAAGTCTGTTTATAAATTTAAAATTGTCCGTAGGACTCCTATGGAGAAGATTTACTATTTATGAACTTAGAAAAAGAATTTATTGAATCATCCATACGCAGGATGAAATATTACAAAGAGCTTGGAGAAAAAACATTTGAACAATTGAATGATGATGATTTTCATTTTCAACCTGGCTCGGAATCTAACAGCATTGCAGTAATGATTCAACATTTAGCTGGCAATATACTCAGCCGATTCACTCATTTTTTAACAGAGGATGGCGAAAAAAACTGGCGAAACCGTGATGATGAATTTGAAATTCATACTTATTCAAAAAAACAACTGATTGAACTTTGGAATAAAGGATGGAATTGTTTTTTCGACACAATTCAAACATTGAATGAAAATGATTTGATGAAAGAGGTTTCTATACGTACTGAGAAACTCAGTGTAGCTGATGCTATCATCCGACAATTGGCACATTATCCTTATCATATTGGCCAGATAGTTTATGTAGGACGTATGCTTAAAAAAGAAAATTGGAAAAACCTCTCTATCCCAAAAGGAACATCGGATGCATATAATCAATCAACCGGAATAAAAGACCCCGCAAAAAAATTCTAGCCCTTTAACCCAAAGGGAGTTATCATTTTTTAATATTGATAACCCTGTATTTATTATTAATGTTTTTAAAAATAAGAATGGAATGCTTATTTAGCCCGTTTTTGCTTGCATATACAGGCGTTAATGCCTATTTTCGCCGACTATTCAAAAGCCAGCCAAAAAAATTATCATGAAAAAAATAATACTTATATCAACCTTATTAATTTGTCTTACGGGTTTTTCACAATACAAGACATTTCTATTTGCGGGTGTGCAGGGAAATAATGCCAAATATTCAATAGGTGGTATCAAACAAAACACATCTTTTAAAATTGGCGGTCAAGCTGGAATTGGAATGAAAATACCGTTTGAAGGCCGTCTGAGTTTTGTACCTGCTGTTTTTTATAGCATGAAAGGTTATAAGGTAAAATATAATCAGTCCTCTCCTTTTCCAGATGCTACCGCTATAAATAACAGCACCAATATTCATTGTGTGGAGATAGCAGCACTGCTTCAACATGACTTTTCAACTGACCCCAATCATTTTTTTATCCGAATCGGGCCATCACTCGACTTTCAATTATTTGGACAGGAAACATATCAAACCAATACCAATACAACAGTTGACAGAAAAATGCCTTTTGATTACGATAAATACGGTCACTACTCCGGAAATGCACATGCCCATTTTGGATATGAAACAGAAAAAGGCTTTTTTGTTTCTGCACAATACACATTTGGACTCGCCAGCATAAACAATTATGATTTGGGTCCTCAAATACGTC
>JANLSA010000299.1:0-7826 GCA_031362085.1 Bacteroidota bacterium
CTTCATCATATATTTTAAGAGCAGCACCATAGGTAAGTGAATCTTCTGTGTTCACACTGATTGGCTTTCCGGACTGCCGCATAAAATCTGCATATTCTGATGGCTTACCTTCCTCCACATAAATAACTTTTACATTATCCAGTGCATCTTCTGCTTCTGGTGAATTGGGATACTGTGTGACCAATGTTTTAAATTGCTTCAGAGCTTCTGTATTATTATCAAGGTTATAATATGCAATACCCGTTTTTAAATATGCCTGTGGTTTTACATTCGCATTATTTCCTTTCAAAACAATATTTAAATATGGGATAGCATCACGGTATCGCTGATCGGCCAGGTATGTATTTGCAATTTCCATATTGGCATCTACCACTAAAGATGAGGTTGGAAATTTGCGGTTCATGGTATTCAGCAAGGTCACTTTATCCGTATTACTTTTAATGCCCGCAATCATTGCATTTTGAAAAGTTGCATAATCTTCTGCCGGCCAAGAAAACCGAATTACATTATCATACATCGCTTTTGCTTTTGCAAAATCCCGGTTCATATAATAACAGTCTGCTGTACGGATATAGGCATCTTGCGAAAGTTGATCGCTATTGAGTGCCGGATTTTTCCCGAGGGGTTCAAAGAAACTCAATGCCGCAGCATAATTTTCTTTCCGTAAATAACTATAACCAAGATTGTATCGGATGGTAGTTGCGTTGGCTTCTCCATTTGCAGGCGAACCCGCATCTTTATAGGCATTATAATATTTTATTGCATCATCCAACTTATTATTGCGGTAAGCTATTTCACCTTTCCAATAATTTACAAATGGAAGAACAGAACCATTGTTTGGGTCTTTCAACGCTTTATCCAACAACGCATCTGCTTCTGCCAATCTCCCATCATTAATCATTTCCGTGGCTCTGCCGTATAAAATTCTGGGGTATAATCTTTTTGCATTTGCCGATGGGTTGCTCATACCTTCAAGTAATGCCTGAGCATCACGGTAATTATTTGTATTAGCCAAAACATCCACGAGTAATTCTTTTGCTTCCGTATTGTATAATGAGGATGGGTAATCAGCAAGAAATGATCGTAAACTGTTTAGTGCTTCATCCTGATAGCCGAGTTCGTAAGAAAGTTTAGAATACTGATACCTTGAAATTTCTTTTTGTGTTGGATTACTGCTGTTCGATGCACAGAAAAGAAATGCATTTCTCGCATTTGATTTCTGTCCTGTTTTTAAATAGGCATCGCCCAGCAGATACATTGCATGCTGACTTAGCGAATCTTCTTTACCGCTCAACTGTTTGAAACCATCAATTGCTTTTGTAAACTGGTTGGCCTGGTAATAACAATAAGAAAGTTCATACAAATCTTCCCTTCTTACTTTTTTAGTTTTGCTTACATAATCTTCAAGGTATGGTAATGCCAGTGCATATTCCTTTCTTTCAAAATGTGCATGGCCAATCAATTGTTTTAACTCAAGCTCGTAATACTGGCTGTTACCACCTTTTAATTTTTTCTGAACATACTCGATCGCTTCCTCTTTTTTCCCCTGGATATAATAGATCTGGGCTATATAATAAGGGACGATTGTAGCATACGCCTTTTCGTTTTCAACAACTCTAAAACTTTCCAAAGCATCACTATATTGGCCATCCCTAAAAGCAAGGAAGCCATAATAATAATTTGCATCTATATAATTGGGATCATCTTTTATCTTCCGGATGGTATTAAAGAGGGGTTTAGCCTGTGAAAATCTTTGCTGTGTAAAATAGGAGTATCCCTGGTGAAATTTCATGTCCGCAATTTCACGGTTGCTCAGGTTTACAATATTGGTTTGTTCAAATCGGTTTGCAGCATCAGAAAATTTTTGATTGCGGTAATAATATTCACCCAAATGAAAATTCATCATTTGTACCCGGGCTGTGTTTTTTTCCAAATCGATATAATCAATGGCCTTGTCTTCAGCCCTGCCTTCATTTTGCATTAATGCACATACTGTAAAATAATATTCTATTTCCTGCGATGTAATGGTAAGATTCGCTTTGTCCGTTTCAGTCAGATGCTGCTGCAATTCCTGAAATAACGGATAGGCAAGACTGTACTGTTCTTTTTGAAAGTATTCTTTTGCTTCTTTAAATGTTGATTGCGGATCTTTGTAAACAGCAGTTTGTTGTGCAAAGGATATGATAAGTTGACAAATTGCTATGACCAGTAAAAATTTTTTCTTCATATCGGGTGAACTTTTATATCAGGATGGGTAACGTTGTAAATATTAAACTTATTTCATGTGTAGCCAAACATCATTCCAAACAATTGTGGATAACCGAATTTGACATATACCTTTAACAATTTATTGGTGAAAATTAAATTGGATTAATAAATTTCATGAATGTTGAATCCCATCTTTATAATGTTTTACTTTAGAGAAATATTTTTAAAAGCCAGGAAGCAGTTAACAAACCCATACCAATTATGTTCACACACGACACGCAAATAAGAGTACGCTATGCTGAAACGGACCAAATGAGTGTCGTTTATCACAGCAACTATTTTCCCTGGTTCGAAAGTTCGAGAGCAGAGGCAATCCGAAGCCTTGGATTTACCTATGCTGAACTTGAAAAAAAAGGTGTAATAATGCCGGTAGTCGATGTGCACTGCAGGTATTTAAGACCGGCATTGTATGATGATTTATTAACTGTAAGAACGATTTTAAAAGAATTGCCGGTTCATCATAAAATAGAATTTCGCAACGAAGTATATAACGAAAAAAATGAGTTACTTGCAGCAGCAAAAATAATTTTATATTTTATGGAGGCAAACGGAATGAAAAAAACGGTAATGCCTGCTGAAATGCTTGAAAAATTAAACCCCTTTTTTGGTCATCAATAAAACTTTACCCTGTTTGGAAGAAAATCATTTGAATACTCCGGAAGATTCTCCACTAAAAGATATTTATGGGGTGAATAACGAACCATTCATTTTCCCACCAAAGCCTTCAATCGAAAAAAATGTTTCCAATGTTTGGATGAAATCGATCATAAGCCTGGGGCTTTATATTGTGTTAGGTTATTACGTTTTTAAAAGCTTAAACATCTTATTGCTCATTACAGCTGTTGTTATTATTCATGAAATGGGGCATTTTCTTGCCATGAAAGCATTTCGTTATAAAGACCTCGGTATTTTTTTTATTCCCCTGCTCGGTGCTTATGTATCGGGAAGTAAACGAGAGGTTTCTCAACTTCAATCTGCAATTATTTTACTAGCTGGGCCGCTGCCTGGTATTATCATAGGAATACTATTTTATTTTTTTGCCGAACAAAATCCTTTTCTTGATATTGCCGGAATATCTTTTTATACGATTGCAAACTTATTTGTGTTTTTAAATTTATTGAATCTGTTTCCGGTTTATCCATTGGATGGTGGTCAACTATTAAACCGGGTTTTTTTGGACGAGGAAAAATGGGTAAGTAAATTATTTGTTTTTTTATCAGCAGCATTTATGCTTTGGGTGGCCTGGATATCAAAATTCTGGGTGCTTGCCGTTTTTCCGGTAATGCTGCTGTTACGATTACGAACGGATAAACAATTGGACAAAATAGAAAAGAAAATAGAAGAAGAAGGAATTGATCTGAACTGTGATTACGAACATTTAAAAGATGAAGATTACTGGAAAGCAAGAAACATCGTAATAGCCAATCATACTTCTTTTAATATGATATCACCTGCCCCACCTTATGAATATAACCAAAACGAAGAAAAAATAATGACAACCATACAGGGTTTACTGCATCGTCATTTGATTCAGGACTTGTCTTTTGCCGGTAAAATAATTGTTTTAATAATCTGGATAGCTGCAATTGCGGCTCCATTTATTATGAATATGGAGTCAACTATGCTGCGCCAGTTTGGTTTTTAATACCAGCACCGACTAAAACAAACTATAAAATTCAGATTGAGAAAAGTTTACTTATGCCCGGTTATTATCTGCCTTCCAGTTTTTTATAGATTGCTTGATTGTTTTCTGATCTAAATTTCCAGCAACCGCTTTTTGAGCTAATGCAGAAAACTCTTCATCGCTTGCAAAACGAAGACCTATGATTTGTTCCATTTTTAATCCGTTGGGCAATGGCTTACCTGTAAGAATAAAATGGCGGAAGTTTTCTTCTGCACGGATAGCACGGTCCTGTGCACGCAATGCAAATGCACGGGCATACCAGAAAAGAATTAAAAGAACAAAGGCAATACATACTATTAATGCTGCTGAATAATGAGTTTGTGCATTAGAATGAAAAAGATTTACAATGCTGCCACCAAAAATTGCAATAACTAAAGTTCCTGCAACGAAATGATAAAGAGGAACAAACCTTGTGTGGTTTTTAAAATTTTGTTCAGACATAAAAAGAAAGTTTTGGGTTTATTATTTATTATTAAGCAAATGAAAGTAGGACAATTTCTTCTCTTTGGCTTCGCTTTGTAAAACCTTTATATTTCTAGGATTGAGAAAGCTCTATTTTAAATTATCCAGCACTTTGTACATCTTCTGTACAAGAGCCGAAGCAGATCCGTTATAATTATTAACCAAAAAAGAAAAAATATATTCTTTTCCGTTTTTTGCTTTATGATATCCGCAAAAACCTTTTACATCTCTTATTGTTCCGCTTTTCATTTTCATGCAATTATACTCAGGTAACGAATTAATGAAATAAGAAAACCAATCCCTTGTTTTTGCATACTTTAAAATTTCCACCTGTACATGTGTGGTAACCCGGTTAAGAGGTGAAAGACCTGAACCATCTACAATATTCAATTCATTTTCATCCAATTTTTTTTCTTTCCAGAATTTTTTTACGATTGCAACTCCACTATCGGTAGAACCAAAACCCTGTTTTTCGTAGGCAAACGTTTTTATCAAAGCTTCGCCATACAGGTTGATGCTTTTTTTATTGAACCAATAGATTATGGAATCGAGAGAAGGAGAATAGTGAGTATAAATTTTATGAACCAGTTCTTTTGTCTTCCACCTATAAGCAATTTGCGATCTTGAAAGACCACCTAACTCTTTTCCAGTAACACTATGCCTGTTTATGAAATGTCCGAAATTCATTGTAAGATTTTCTGTTGCATACGGATCTGAAGCTGAAATTGTAAACTTTTTTTCATTTATAGGAATAGTACCTGAAATCAAAGTTCCGCTTGTGCCTTTTGGAAAATAAACGAATGCATTATCACCTGACCCCCTATCTGCTGCTTTTAGATCATTCAACATAAATTCATCATCCAATATTTGAACATTGCTGCCAATAACGTTTCCAGAGCTTAAAGAAATATCATACTGATTTTCTTTCCAATTCAAAATTTCCGCAGATGCTCCATAATAATTGCCAATGTCCTGCCAGATCCAGCCATCGGGTATTGATTGTGCCGCAAAATCATTGTAGTTATAAATAATTTGTCCATCAATATTATTTATATGCAATTTCTGAAGTGCTTCTAACCATTTATAAAAAAGAACAGAATCCTTTGTAGACTCATAGCGCCAGCTTCCCAATGTCGGATCTCCACTCCCGATAAAAAATAGTTCGCCTTGCAGCGAGTTTTTATTTAAGTTACCAACATAACCCAACTCAGTCTTATACCGATAATCTTTTCCCAAAAGCTCAAATGCTGTAACACTTGTAATTATTTTTTGAGTTGAAGCCGGTGCCAAACCCATTTTCGAATTTTTATCAAACACTACCTGACCAGTCTGTGCATCGATAACATAGAATGAACTGATAGCATGAGTAAGCTGTGTATCTTTTTCAAAAGCAGTGTATGCTTTTAGCAGTTTTTGTGATACAGTTTGCGCCGTTAAAAAAAAAGAAAAAACGAATATGGTGGTACTTAAAAAAAGATATTTCATTAAATAAATGATTTTGAACTTCAAATTTAAGCAACTGTTACCTTTGAGGCCTATGAAAAAAGTAAATGCTTCAATAATTACAATTGGCGATGAATTGCTGATTGGTCAAACCATTGATACTAACTCTGCTTTTATTGCACAAGAATTAAATAAGATTGGCGTATGGGTCCGGCATCGTACCGCAGTAGGTGATGTTTGGGATGATATCTGGAATGCACTGGATGACGAAAGTAAATTGTCCGATATTATAATTATTACCGGCGGATTAGGCCCTACTGCTGATGATATAACCAAGCCGTTGCTTTGTAAATATTTTAATGGTAGGATGATTGTCAATGAAGATGTGCTGAGTCATGTAAAATATCTTTTTGAAAAAGTTTTTAAAAGGCTGGGGCCAATGCTGGAACGAAATATAAAACAAGCTGAGGTTCCGGATGTGTGTACCGTACTGCAAAATAAAAGAGGAACTGCTCCCGGTATGCTCTTCAATAAAGAGGGGAAAATTTTTATTGCACTGCCTGGCGTACCCAACGAAATGAAAGGATTGATGCTGGATGAAGTGATCCCCCGTTTATTAAAAGAATTTGAATTGCCTGCTATTGTTCATAATACGGCTCTCACATTCGGGCAAGGTGAAAGTTATATTGCTGAACTACTAAAAGATTTTGAAGACCAGTTACCCCGGCATATAAAATTGGCTTATTTACCTAACTATGGTATGGTCCGGTTACGACTTACTTCTACCGGTGATAATAAAAATGAATTGCAAACAGAATTAACTCCCTTTTTTGAACAATTAAAAGAATCAATAAAAGATTTTTTGGTAAGCGATAAAGATGAAAATCTTGAAACTGTAATTGGAAAGATTTTGAAAGAAAAAAATAAAACCATGGCAACAGCAGAAAGCTGTACGGGAGGTTATATTGCCCATCTTATTACTTCGATTGCTGGTTCATCTGCTTACTACAAAGGATCGATTGTAAGTTATGCAAACGAAATAAAAGAAAACCTGTTGAATGTTTCTACTGGTACAATCAATACAGTTGGTGCCGTGAGTGAAGAGACGGTTACGCAAATGGTGAATGGCGTACTGAAGAAAATGCATGTTGATTATGCTATTGCCACCAGCGGTATTATGGGACCTGAAGGAGGTACTAAAGAAAAACCGGTTGGGACAATCTGGATTGCTGTTGGAAATAAGAATAAAACTGTTACACATCAATTGAATCTTCGGTTTGACCGGGAAAGAAATATTACTATGACCGGAATGTTTGGGTTAAATATGCTTCGGAAATTTATACTGGAGAATTAGTTATTTCAGAATCAGCGAATAGGTAGAAACCTTTACCTTTGACTTGATGTGAGAATTGCTTGCCAGCTTAGTTCACTTCGCACAATGCACAATAGAATTGTTGCTGTACAAGAGTGCGACGCAACGTAAGTTTAATAGTAATTCAATTGCTGACTATATAAAAACTAATTATGGCTACAGTTGATTTAATAATGCCCAAGCTTGGTGAAAGTATAATGGAAGCCACTATTTTGAAATGGCATAAACAACCCGGCGATAAAGTAATGATGGACGAAACCGTACTGGATATTGCCACTGATAAGGTAGACAGTGAAGTACCTTCAACTGCCGCCGGCACCATTACCGAGATACTGTTCAAAGAAAATGATGTGGTGCCAATTGGTACTATAATCGCCAAAATAAATACCAGCAATGGCTCCGTAGCCGATACAGCCCCTGTTACCGTAACTGCTCCTGGCGTAAAGGAAGTAGAAGATATAAAAGTGGTAGAAGAAATACCTTACCAGCCTGCCACCGGGTTTGATACCGGCAATAAAATTGATGCCGCCATGCGCTTTTACTCTCCCCTGGTGCTTAATATTGCCGCCAGCGAAGGTATCAGCATGACTGAGCTTG
>JANLSA010000186.1:0-2032 GCA_031362085.1 Bacteroidota bacterium
GTAGAGAAATCAATTTTTGAACGGTCATTCCAGGGAATGTTTTCAAAATATTCAATATTCTTTTTTCCTTTTTCCAAAATAGGTTCCTTGTCCGCCATATTGATGGCTTTGCGGGAACGGTCAGCAGGGTCAGTAGCCGGACAAACTTCTACACATAAATTGCAACCGGTACAATCTTCTAAATAAACCTGTAGTGTATATTGTGTTTCAGGAAAACCTCTTGCATTGATGGGAGCAAAAGCAAAATCTTGCGGTGCATTTTTCAAATGGTCCTTATGATAAAATTTTGCCCGTATCACACTATGCGGACAAACATAGGCACAGTTACCGCATTGAATGCATGTACCCGGTTCCCAAATGGGCACCAGGTCTGAAATATTTCTTTTCTCCCATTGAGTAGTACCACTTGGATACGTTCCATCCACCGGCATTTTACTTACAGATAATTCATCACCATGGCCGGCCATCATGATAGCGGTGACATCTTTTACAAAGTTTGGAGCCTTATTGGAAACAGTCAATAAATCATGTTGTGCTGCAGAAACATTTTTAGGATAATCCACTTCGTACAAATTTGCAAGTGTAGCATCCACCGCCACAAAATTCTGGTCAATTACCTTTTGTCCTTTTTTAAAATAAGTTTTTTCAATGGCTTTTTTAATTTGTTTGATAGCATCTTCTCTTGGCAATACGCCTGATAAAGCGAAATAGCAGGTTTGCATCATGGTATTGATACGTCCGGTCATACCGGTATCCCGGGCTACGGATGTTGCATCAATCACATACAGTTTTAATTTTTTATCGATAATCATTTTCTGTACCTGCCCGGTTAACTTATTCCACACTTCATCTTTACCATGCGGACTGTTCAATAAAAAGGTAGCATCGTCTTTTGCAAACTCAAGCATTTCCACTTTTTCTATAAAGTTGAATTGATGGCAGGCAATAAAATCTGCTTTTGAAATAAGATAGGGTGCACGGATTGGTTTAGGTCCAAATCGTAAATGCGAAACAGTTCTTGCTCCTGATTTTTTTGAATCATACACAAAATATCCCTGTGCAAATAAATCTGTATTCTCACCAATAATTTTAATGGTATTTTTATTAGCCCCCACCGTTCCATCGGCACCTAATCCAAAAAATAATCCCTGTCTCCATTCAGATTCATCTAAAGTAAATGAAGGGTCATACGTAAGACTGGTAAATGTTACATCATCATTGATGCCTATCGTAAATCCATTTTTCGGATGTTTCTTTTTCAATTCATCAAATATTGCTTTCACCATGGCCGGTGTAAATTCTTTGGAAGAAAGACCATAACGGCCTCCAACAATATTTGGTAACGCTTTAATTTTTCCCTGTTGCAATGCTTCCACTAAAGTTGAAAGTACATCCTGGTACATCGGTTCGCCGGAAGCACCTGATTCTTTTGTTCTGTCTAAAACAGCAATTGATTTTACAGAAGCAGGTAATGCTTTTATAAAATGTTCCAATGAAAAAGGTCTGTAAAGTCTGACCTGAATCACACCGGTTTTACCGCCAGCCTTATTCAATGCTTCCACGGTTTCTGAAACAGTTTCGCCACCAGAGCCCATGATAATTACCACCTGTTCTGCATCTTTTGCTCCACTATATTGAAAGAGTTCATATTTTCTTCCGGTCATTTTTTCAAAATCATTCATCACTTGTTCAACAATACCCGGCATATTATTATAAAATGTATTTACTGTTTCTCTTCCCTGGAAATACACATCCGGATTTTGTGCTGTTCCTCTTATGAATGGATGCTCGGGATTCAATCCCCTGCTTCTATGAGCAATCACCAACTCATCAGGCATCATAGATTTTATTTCTTCTTCACTTAACATCTCCAGTTTATTTACTTCATGCGAAGTGCGGAAGCCATCGAAGAAATGAATAAAAGGAATTCTTGATTTTAAAGATGCCACCTGTGCTATCAATGCAAAATCATGTGCTTCCTGTACACTGATTGAACTTAACATGGCAAAGCCTGTTGTTCTTGCTGCCATCA
>JANLSA010000226.1:0-5037 GCA_031362085.1 Bacteroidota bacterium
ATTGGCTGGAAAGAGCCTCTTGGAAAATTTATTACGTATCCGGGAAACAGAGACCAGCGTTTCCAGGTAATCGCCGTTGTAAAAGACTTTAATGTGGAATCTATCCGCACAGCCGTTACACCATTTGTCTTGTTTCATAACTCTTCCAAAACTTACTCATTAAGCACTTCCTACATTATGGCACAGGTAGATGGTAACCAGATTGCGAATACTATCAATCATGCGGAATCGAAATGGAAAAAAATTGCGCCTTCTGTTCCTTTTGAATATTCATTCCTCGATAAAAATTTTGAAACATTATACCAGTCGGATAAAAAACTGGGAACTGTATTTGGCATTTTCACCTGCCTTTCTATCCTGGTAGCTTGTCTCGGTCTGCTGGGTTTGTCCATCTATACTGCTGAAAGACGCATAAAAGAAATTGGAATCCGCAAAGTGCTGGGTGCAACAGTTTCAGGCATTGTAACAATGCTCTCGAAAGAATTTTTAAAACTGGTTATCATCGGAGCAGTTATTGCTTTTCCATTGGCATGGTGGGCAATGAATAAATGGCTGCAGGATTTTGCATACAAAGTGGATATCAGCTGGTGGGTATTTATATTGGCGGCGATTGTTGCATTATTGATTGCAATTCTTACAATGAGTTTCCAGGCAATAAAAGCTGCAGTTGCCAACCCGGTGAAATCATTAAGAACAGAATAAAAATATTACCATGATAAAAAATTATTTTAAATCAGCTATGAGAAATCTTTGGAAGAACAAAACTTTCTCTGCGATAAATATTTTTGGATTGTCTGTTGGCATTGCGGCTTTCCTGCTAATTGTAAATTACCTGCGGTTTGAATACAGTTATGATGATGCTCATGTAAAAAAAGACAGGATATTCCGTGTACCGATGTCAACAGCAGAAAAAGATGGCAAGGAACAAACCTTTGCTTTTACTTACCCGGCCCTGGCGCCAGCCATGAAAAAAGATTTTCCTGAGGTAGAAGAAGCAGCTCGTTTTCGCAGACAGGGTGGTATTGTTGCTTATGGTGAACAAAGAATAGTAGAAAATGGCAGTCTTTATTATGCAGACGCTTCATTGTTTAAGATTTTCTCTTTTCGTTTTGCAAAAGGAAATGCTGAAACAGCATTTAAAGAATTAAATGATGCAGTAATTACAAACGAGACAGCAAAAAAATATTTTGGCGATGCGGACCCCATTGGCAAATCGCTTCGTTACAATAGCGAAGACTATATTGTAAAAGCAGTGTTGGAAGATATTCCTGCTAATTCACATATCCGGTTTAATATCCTGCTCAACTATGACAAGTATATAAAACTCACAGATGGAAATGCCAATACAAGCTGGGGCTGGTCAGATTTTTATACCTATGTTTTATTAAAACCAGGTACCAATGCAAAAGCATTGGAAGCAAAATTTCCTGCATTTACAGAAAGGTATATGGGTGAAGACATGAAACAGGCAGGTTATACAAATACTTTTTATTTGCAACCGTTGAAAGATATCCATCTTCGTTCAAGGTACGATTATGAGCTGGCGGGTAATGGCAACCTTACTTATTTAAAATACCTGGGTATTGCTGCGTTGTTTATTTTATTTATTGCATGGATTAATTATGTAAATCTTTCTACGGCACATTCACTCGACCGGTCTAAAGAAATTGGAGTAAGAAAAGTAGCTGGTGCAGGAAAGTTTCAATTGATACGACAGTTTCTTGGAGAATCACTTTTCCTGAATATAATTGCCATTATACTTGGCATACTGATATTCAGATTTACACTTCCCTATTTTTCAACACTGGTTCAAAAAGATATCAATAGTCTTTTAGAAGATACTGACTGGAGTTTTTGGTTTTTTACAATCATGGTTTTACTTGGTGGCACTTTACTTGCCGGTTTTTATCCTGCATTTGTTTTATCATCCTTTCATCCGATACAGGCCATAAAAAAATCAACAGGTATTTCCGGAATAAAAAGTGGTAAAAATATTTTACGCAAATCATTAGTTGTATTACAGTTTGTTGCTGCTATTGTTTTGATAGCGGGAGCAGTTGGTTTTTACCGTCAGTTACGTTTTATGCAAAACCGCGACCTCGGAGTAAATATTAATCAAACACTGGTGGTGAATCAAACCGGGAATGTTGATAGTACGCAGATACCATCTTTCAATGCTTTCATAAATGATATGCGGGCAAATTCTTCAATCAGTTCTGTTACTGCTTCCACATCAGTTCCGGGCGGAGAAGTAGGCGGTTCATCCAGCTATGCATTAAAAAATTCCCTGGTAAGCAAGCGATGCAGGAATTTAGGAATTGATAAAGAATTTATACCAGCTTATGGATTAACAATTCTTGAAGGCAGAAATTTTACCAATGATAAACCGGCAGTTGATACCAATCTTTTATTAAATATCCTGGTCAATGAAACGGCCGCAAAAATTTTTGGGTTTACTACTCCCGCTGATATTGTAGGTAAGGAAATTGATGGCTCAGGTTTTCATTGCAAAGTAATTGGTTTGGTAAAAGATTATCACCAGGAATCACTGGAGTATAGTTTTGACCCCATTGTTTTTTACCCGGAGGAAGAAAGGAATTTTGGAAATTTTTCTTTGAAAATAAATACAAATAATCTTCCGGCATTGATGGATTTTGTAAAACAAAAATGGACCGCCCATTTCCCGCAAAGCCCGTATAATTTTTTCTTTCTTGACCAACGATTTAATGCGCAGTACAATGATGATAAATTATTTGCCACCATACTCTGGTTATTTACTGCCATTGCTATCACCATAGCCTGTTTAGGATTATTTGGTTTATCTCTTTATACCATTGCAAAACGGAAAAAAGAAATCAGCATACGCAAAGTACTTGGTGCCACACTTTTCCAGGTTACCAGTATGATTACAAAAGATTACCTGAAGCTGGTTTTGTTTGCAGGATTAATTGCATTGCCGGCCGCTTTTCTTCTAGTAAATGGCTGGTTGAAGAAATATGCTTTTCATATTGATTTAGGATTATGGTTTTTCATTTTACCTGTATTATTAATAGTAACGATTGCTGTACTTACTGTTTTATACCAGTCATTAAAAGCAGCAGTAGCCAACCCGGTTAAGAACTTAAGAACAGAATAAATCATATCACTCATGTTTAAGAATTATTTTAAAATCGTTTTAAGAAATATGTGGCGCTACAAGGGCTACACATTATTAAACATTATTGGGATGGCGATTGGAATAGCCGCTATTGTCTGGGGCTACCAGGATTACCGTTTCAGTTTCAGCTTTGATAATTTTCATATAGACAGGGATAATATTTACAGGGCACTCTCTTATAAAGAAGGAGCCAATGGAGTGAAAGGAGTTTTTCCGATGGCAGCTGTGATGCAGGCAAAGAATGATTTTTCAGGAATTACCGAAGCAGTGCGGTTTGATAGCCGTGGACTGAATGTAAAGTATAATAAGAACGAACCTTTTGCTGAGCAGGCACATTTTACCGACCCGGCTTTTTTTAGTTTATTTAATTTCCCGTTGGTTGCTGGTTCGAATAATATTTCAGATAAAAATTCCCTGTTAATTACTGAAAGAACGGCCCAAAAATATTTTGGTAAAACAGATGCAATTGGAAAATCATTGATTTTTTATTCCGGCGATACGTATGAGATGCCACTAACAGTAACCGGTGTGCTTAAAGATTTGCCAATAAACTCCACACTGCAATTTGATTTCATTACAAATTTTGAAAACTATCTGAAGAGTGATGGAACAAAGATTGCACCCGATGACTGGACATGGATGTTAGACGCCGCTTATTTTAAAATTCCCAACGCTGCAGATGCACCAAGGTTGGCAAAAGAGTTTAATAAGTATGTCCCTATACAGAGAAAAGCAAGAGAAGATTGGAAAACAGCCGGGTTTAAACTCATTACGCTGAATGAAAATGCTGTAATGTCCGAGTTGGAAAGTAATAATCTTTATCAAAGACCCGAAGATTCTGCTGCCTATGGACCTTTTATTCTTGCCATTTTAATTTTTCTTTCTGCTTGTCTCAATTTTTCCAACACCACTGTATCCCGTGCAAACAGGCGATTAAAAGAAATAGGAATGCGTAAAGTAATGGGCAGTTCATACCGGCAATTAATTTTCCAGATGCTGTTGGAATGTGGGTTTATAGTTGTGCTGGCGGTACTGCTTTCGGTATTCCTGAATTATCTCTGGTTCCCTGCGTTTAATCAAATGTTTAATGGAGTTAAAATTGTTGCCGATTATTTTCATGATGTTACATTGATGGTTTTTATTGGCATTACAATTATTATCACTACGCTTCTGGCTGGCGCCTACCCGGCATTTTATATCAGCCGTTTCAATCCATCTACTATTTTCAGAGGCACTGTTAAGTTTGGCGGAACTAATCTTTTTTCAAGAATTATGCTGGGCCTGCAATTATCCATTGCTATCATCACTGTTATTGCCGGAATTGGATTTGCCCGCAATGCCGAGTTTCAAAAAAACTTTGATTATGGGTATAATGTCGAAAATACAATTGGCACTATAGTTACGGATACAACTTTATTTGCTGCTTTTAAAAATGAAATTGCAGCAATTCCTCAGGTAACTGCATTAGCCGGAACAAGAAATCATATAGGGTATGGTTACCGGAATGTGGTGGCTGAAGCTGAGAATAAAAAAAATGAAGCTAATTACCTGGAAGTAGGAAGGGATTATTTAAAAACTATGAATTTAAAAATTGCTGAGGGCAGGGAATTTGATGCACAAATGGAAGGAGATTATACTAACTCAATCTTAATTACACAAAATATGGCAGCCGGTTATGGCTGGAAAGATAAAGAGGCCCTGGGCAAAAAATTTTTTATTGATAGCCTGAATTATTCAGTAGTTGGGGTGCTAAAAGATTTCCATATCAACCGGCTGTTTGACCCGCTGGAGCCGGTAGTATTTAAGCTGGCGAAAGAAAACAGGTATCAATTTCTTGTATTGCAAACAAAGACTTCGGATTTGGAAATGGTGTTTTCGAA
>JANLSA010000238.1:0-8472 GCA_031362085.1 Bacteroidota bacterium
TGAGCTCTCAAATGAATTTTCAGATCAGGTTTATTTTCTCGGCTTCCATGTCGACTACTGGAATTATTTAGGATGGAAAGATGAATACAGTAATAAAGCATTTACGGAAAGACAAATTGCATATGCTAATCATTTTAACCTCAGCAGCATTTATACTCCGCAAGTAGTGGTAAATGGTAAAAAAGAATTTATAGGTTCAGATAAAAAAAAACTAAAGCAAGCGATTAAAGATGAACTTGCAAATTTTTCGAATGAAAAATCAAATACAGCAACAATCGAATTGAAGGCATTTCAAGACAGTACAAATCATATAAACATTACTTATAAAAAAACGGGGGCCACCAAAAATGAACAACTCCTGATTTCACTAGTACAGTTAATGGCAGTAACAAATGTAAAGCGTGGCGAAAATCGGGGCCATGAATTAAAACATATTAATATTGTAAGGGAGTTAAAGAATGCTGATCTCAATAATGCAACCATTCAATTTGCATTTCCACAAAATCTTACAGCAACGGATTTTAAGATTGTTGCATTTATTCAGGATAAAAATAATTTACAGATTACCGGGGCAACTTCCGTTTCTATCAAATAGCTTTTAGGTCAGGCTTTCTCCCGTACAATTCCAAGTTTTTTCATTCTTGCTTCTAATGTAGTTGCATTCAATCCCAGAATTTTAGCAGCACCTTTTTCGCCGCTTACTTTCCAACCGGTTTGTTTTAATACTGTGAGTATATGATCTTTCTCAACATCGTCAAGTTTTAATGCAGCAGTTGTAGCTTTACTATTTCCATTTGTAGCGTTTATTTGCGCCAGTGGCACCCATTCTCCAAATTCTAATTCATTACTATTACTTAATATTAATGCCCGTTCTATAATATTTTCCAATTCACGAATATTACCTGGCCAATCATAGGCTATCAATGCATCCATAACTTTGGGAGAAACCGTATTGATTTTTTTCCCAATCTTTCCTTCATGTTTCTGACAAAAATGTTTAACTAATAATGGAATATCTTCTTTACGTTCTCTTAGTGGCGGGCAAAAGATTGGAAATACATTCAACCGATAATACAAATCTTCACGAAATTCTTTTTTCTCTATAGCCTGATTTAAATTTCTGTTTGTTGCGGCTATTACCCTGACATTTACTTTCATTGTTTTTGGGTTGCCTACTCTTTCAAACTCACCTTCCTGCAATACCCGCAACAATTTTGATTGAAGTTCCACGGGTAACTCGCCGATTTCATCTAAAAAAATTGTACCGCTATCTGCCAGTTCGAATCTTCCAATCTTTTTTTCTACCGCTCCTGTAAATGCCCCTTTTTCATGTCCGAATAATTCACTCTCTATTAAATTTGCAGGCAATGTTGCGCAATTCACTTTTACCAAAGTTCGCTTGCTTCTGTTACTTATATGATGCACGGCTCTTGCTATTAATTCTTTTCCGGTTCCGGATTCACCCAATATTAATACTGTCGCATCGGTTGAAGCCACTTGTTCTATCTGAAGCAAAACCTTTTGAAAATTATTACTCTTACTGATTATCTCTTCAAAATTGTAAGAGAGTTTTATCTCTTCCTGTAGGTACTGATTCTGTTCCTGTAATCTTTGTTTTTCTTTTTCCATTAACACCTGGGCCGTAATATCAATAAACATCGTTCTTGTAAATTGTCCGCCCTTATCTGGTTTGGACCACCATTGAATAAAAATGGGTTTGCCATTATCTTTTCTCTGTAATTCAAGAACCACTCCACTTGTATCAGTACCTCGACCTATAGACTCGAATGCCTTCTTCAATCGGGCTTGTGCATCGGGTGTATCGGGCACAAAAGAAGAACCGTAAGTGCCTTCTATTTGATCGGCACGGATACCAAGAGTACGTATGGCTGCTCCATTGGCACTGATAAATTTTGAATCGAGCCCCTCATGTACATAAGCAATAGGCGCCTCTTCAAATAAATCCCGGAACCGTTCTTCGCTTTCTTTTAATTGATGCTGCAATTCAATATTGGCACTTAATAATACTGCTTTCAATTTAGCTTCTGTTTTCAATCTGTCAATTTCTGAACCGGCCCGTGAAGCAAATATTTTAAGTATGGATGTTTGATTTTGAATTTCACTCATTGGTTTATCATCCAATGCTGCAATATGACCCAGTACTTCTCCGGTTGAAGGACTGTAAATAGGAACCGCTACATAGGAATCTAATCCCTTTTCCTTCGGAAATCTTTTCTCCAGTTCTTTTGCGCAGAAATAATCTTTCCCTGTCATTACAATTTCGCAGGGGGTGCCCTCTAAATCATATTCAACATTTTCAAGTGGTGTTTCATGATCTACATAAGAGATTGTTCGGACACGGGTTTTTTCTTCGTTACTGCACTCTGAAATCAGGGAATATCTTACCCCCAATGTTTGTGTAATAAACTTTGTAAGTTCCTGAAAATAATCCCTGCCAACATATGTGGAAGTGGCTTCAGATACTTTGCGTAGCAACTCCTCTGCAAATTCCTTATGCGAAATACTTTTTGACATGCAGAAACATTATGTGAAAACGATAAATAAAATTACAAAATACAACTGAAAAAGAGAGGCATCATTTTTTTTTCAGTCAACTACATGACAAATCAGGATTTTTAAGACACAAATAAACCAAGAATTAAAAACTTCTTTTTTTTGAAAGCCAGATTCCCTAACTTTAGAAAAATAGCCTGAATATGAATAAAGTTTCCAATGTACTTGCCCGTAAAAACAGGGCCTCCATATCCGTAAATCCCAGTTGCTCTGTTTTAGATGCTTTAAAAATAATGGCTGATGAAAATATTGGATCGCTGGTGGTAAAAGAAAATGACAAATATGTAGGTATCGTAACTGAAAGAGATTATTCCAGAAAAGTGATGCTAAAAGGAAAAAATTCTACAGAAACAACAGTAGGTGAAATAATGAGTGCTGATTTGCCAACCGTATCACCAACGGATACAATTGATCATTGTATGCAGCTGATGAGTGAAAAAAATATCCGGTATATGCCCGTTTTTGATAGCGGTGAAATGGTGGGTATTATTTCAATGAGTGATGTGGTAAAAGAAACGATCCTCGCTCAGAAAGAAACGATTGAACATTTACAAAGTTATATTCATAGCTGATTACTTACCGATTCATTAAATAACGAACGAAGCCCCGTAAGGCTTCGTTTTTTACGTCTTTGAAATTTTAATGCCAATTATTTTAAACCCTTTTAAAATTGATTATTTAACCCAACTGCCGATGGGCAGCTTTTGGATGTTGAGTGTTACTAAAAAATAACCCATATTCAACTTTTAAATAAAGTTACGAGATCATTCATCTTTTTCTTATTTCTATTTCAAGTTCTTATCATGTTAAGATTTTCAAAACAAGACTTAATTGTCCATCAGTTTACAAACCAAACTTGCCATTGTTACGTAAATTGCATTACAATTTAAGAATCAATCAATGAAATCACTTATTATGAAAACAGTGTTGTCGGCAACCGTAATTTTTTCAGCTATTCTATTTTCGTGTGCACAAAATGCAGGTACAAAAAAACAAACTACCAATACAACTACAAAAAACAATATGAAAGAAGATACCGAAAAATTAAAAGCAACAGGTGTTGCCACATTTGCCAATGGTTGCTTTTGGTGTACCGAAGCTATTTTTGAAGAGCTAAAAGGTGTAATAACAGCTGTGTCTGGCTATAGCGGCGGGCATACTGAAAACCCAACCTATAAACAAGTGAGTTATGAAGAAACCGGGCATGCTGAATGCCTTCAGATTACTTATGATACCTCCGTCATAACATTTGATGAACTGCTTGAAGTTTTTTGGGAAACACATGACCCGACAACATTGAACAGGCAAGGTGCAGATCGGGGAACGCAATACCGCAGTGCAATTTTTTATCACAATGAAGAGCAAAAACAAAAAGCCGAAAAATATAAAGCTGAATTAGATAAGAGTGGAGCATTCAACAATCCAATTGTTACAGAAATAACTGCATTTACAAAATTTTATGAAGCAGAGGATTATCATCAGCAATACAATGAATTGAATGGAGACAAAAATCCGTATTGCTCTATTGTAATTCGTCCGAAATTGGAAAAATTTAGAAAAGTGTTTGCAGCGAAGCTGAAAAATTAAAACCCCCGATTATCCAGAGCAACTTTAGTAGTTATCAAAAAAAAAACGGTTATTCATTGCTGAGTCCTTTTTTTTTCGGAATTTTTACATGCGGTTATAATATGAGGCGTTTGATCACGACCATAACACATTGCAATGAAAAGTTTTTGCATTCTACTCGCGGTATATTTTTTTATTTCAATTCAGTCCTATTCGCAAACTGATAAAGTTGTCCGGTATTATGCCGATCGGTATGCGCTGGATATTCCTGAAGAATGGAAAAAGCCAAAATTGATTGAGGCAATAACAGAGATCCTACCAAAAACTTTCAATGAATATATAGATTCCAATAAACAATTTTGTGTGGATTGCAAAGCAGATTTTGCAATCATGCTTATGATAGATGAACCTTTTTTCGAACCCGGGAAAGAGACGTATCAGTTCAGAGCTGCCTTGGTGCTTTTTGATTCTAGCGGAAAAGAACTCATTGAGTTATTACTTGTTTCACCGCAGGAAATATTTAATAATAAAACTACTGCCACAATATTAAGATCACCGCAAGGACTAAATTACACTGACGTTACCAGACAAGTCATAAGGGATGGAAGTGGAAATATTATCAACGTTACCACACTTCCTTATAAACCAAAAGCTCTTAATAATGTACCTGTTTTTCATCATATAAGGCCTTCTTTAATTGATGTAATGATTATTGCAGAGAATAAAATATATGAAATCAGAAAAATACTTCAAAAAGTGAATACTAATTAACCCGGGTTTTTCTTAGTTCCAGAAGGTTCAGCGCATTGGGTCTGAACCCCTTCACATTGGGTTGCACTAATCTGATTACTTTATCATACCAGAGCGGAACAACAGGTGCATCTTCAATCATTAGCTGATCGGCTTGTTGATACAATTTCAAACGTACTGAATCATTTTCTTCTAACAATGCTTTTTCAAATAACAAATCAAACTGCGGGTTTTTATATCGGGTATAGTTTGGTGGTGCCGGGTTTTTAGAATAAAAAACTGAAAGATAATTTTCTGCATCCGGGTAATCGGCTATCCAGCTACCCCGAAAAAATAAAGCCTGCCCTGATGAAGTCATTTGTAATAGCCTCGCTTTCTGTATTACTTCCACTTGTACTTTAATTCCAACTTCCTGTAACTGCCGTGAAATATAAACAGCCATATCTGCATAAATGGGAATGGTCAGCAATTTTATTTCTGGCAAATTATTGCCATTAGCAAAACCAGCTTCAGTTAATAGCTGTTTACTTTTTTCAGGATTATACTGATAGCCTTTTACAATTGATGAATCAAAAGAAGGTAATCCCATTGGAACAAAACCTGACTCCGCCGGTGTACCAAGAGAATTTCGTAAATTCAAAATCATTTTTCTTCTGTCAAAACCATAATTAATTGCCTGTCTTATTTTTTTAATTCGTAACGGAGAATTTTTTACGAGCATATTATTGGTATCAACCATTATCCCAAAATATTCCACATTCAGATATGGACTCGTTTGTAAAACAATTTTTTTATTCCAGTTTTCACGAAGTATTCCTTTCTTGGTAAGCACCTCATCTTTAAATGAAGCATCTATATCGTTGATAAAGCTCAGTTGTTTTTGCCTGAATAATAAAAACTCAGTTGCTTTGCTATCGTAAAAACTTACTTTAATCCCATTTAAATATGGCAATTGATTTCCCAAACTATCTTTTTCAAAATAATTTGGATTCTTTTTTAAAATCAACGCCTGCCCCTCTTCCCATGCTACAAACTGAAATGGGCCTGTGCCAACAGGATGACTGCGAAAACGATCTCCATATTTCTCAACCGCTTCTTTTGCCACAACCGAACAGTACTGCATGGAAAGAATCCCAAGTATCGGGTTATAGGGTTTTAATAATCTTAATTGAAAAGTAGAATCGTCAATTGCTGTGAACGCATTAATGCTATCCACTTTATTATTAAAAATCCATGCACCTGGGCTTGCTATTTTTTTATCCTGAATTCTTTGAAAACTATATACGATATCTGCTGCTACTAACGTTCTCTTTTCTTTATTAACAAAGGCTTCGTCAGCATGAAAAAAAATATCGTTTCGTAAATGAAAGGTTACCGTTTTTCTATCTTCACTAAACTCCCAGTTTTTTGCCAATGAAGGAACTATATTCAATTGAGCATCCACTTCCACCAATGTATTGTACAGTTGATGAATAGCCCACATGATGGATTGATTTTTTGCAAAAGCCGGGTCAAGGCTGGCAATACCTGTTTGCTCATTGTAGCGGAATATATTTTCAGATTGCTTTTTGTTGCTGGTACAGGATGTACAAAACAAAATGCAAAAGAAATAAAATAAAACTCTTATTGTATTTTTAACGGGCATATTGAAGATGAACGGTTAAATTTACAATTCAAACATTTACAATCGTGAAATATTTTTTAAAGATTGCTGCAATTATTAATTACTCATTTTTAATTATTAATTGTGTCGGCGCCCAAACCTTAAACCAAAAACAAAAATTTACACACCAGGATACACTGCGGGGAAGTATCGGAAGTGGAAGAGATTGGTGGGATGTGATGAGGTATGACATTGATGTAATTCCAGATTATAACAACAAAACGATTACCGGAAATGTATGGATAAGTTTCAGGGCAAAGCCCGGTACAGATAAAATAATGCAGATTGATTTACAGGAACCTCTTATCATAGACAGTATTACTCCCGTAAATAATATTCAAATAAAAAATTACCGGAGGGAAGGCAATGTATATTTTATAGATTTTGGAAAAACTGTTTTTAAAACAGCATCCTTGCCCGGCTCAAATTCTTTAAAAACGTACTCGGTAAAAATCAGTTACCATGGCAAACCCAGGGAAGCTGTAAACCCACCCTGGGATGGAGGATGGATTTGGAAAAAAGATGCTAAAGGAAATCCATGGATGAGTGTGGCCTGTCAGGGCCTGGGTGCAAGTGTTTGGTATCCATGCAAAGATCACCAGAGTGATGAACCGGAATTGGGTGCATCATTAAGTATAACAGTTCCAGATTCTTTATCGGCAATTGGTAATGGAAATCTGATTGAAAAAAAATCGAATAACAATGGTACTAACACATGGGTTTGGGAAGTTAAAAACCCTATCAACAATTATAATATCATTCCCTATATCGGCAAGTACACAAATTGGTCCGATATATATGATGGAGAAAAAGGGAAACTGAATTGTAACTATTGGGTACTGGATTACAATATTGAAAATGCAAAAAATCAATTTGGCAGAGATGTTCATCGTATGTTAAAAGCTTTTGAATATTGGTTTGGCCCCTACCCTTTTTATGAAGACGGATATAAATTAATTGAATCACCGCATCTGGGTATGGAGCATCAGAGTGCAACAGCCTATGGCAATAAATTTCAAAATGGATATTCCGGTAACGATTTATCAGGAACTGGTTGGGGATTGAAATGGGATTTCATTATTATACATGAAAGCGGACATGAATGGTTTGCAAATAATATTACATCAAAAGATTTGGCTGATATGTGGATCCATGAAAGTTTTACTGCCTATTCAGAAACTTTGTTTACCCAATATTATTATGGCAACGAAGCAGGTAATGATTATGTTATTGGAACGAGAAAAAGAATTAAGAATGATACACCCGTTATTGGTGTATATGGAGTAAACCAGGACGGCAGCGGTGATATGTATTATAAAGGAAGTAATCTTCTTCATACAATCAGACAAGTAATAAATGATGATTCTTTGTTCCGGAAAATATTGCGAGGTTTAAATACGACTTACTACCATCAGACAGTAACTACAAAACAAATAGAAGATTATATTTCTAAAATGAGTCATCGAGATTTATCGCAACTTTTTAATCAATATTTACGCACCAGTAAAATTCCGGAACTGGAATATAAAATCGCAGGTAAAAAACTTTCTTACCGATGGAGCAATTCTGTACCGGGTTTTAATATGCCTGTAAAAGTGAATATGGGAGATGAAAAAGAAAGATGGATAAAACCAACATCCAAATGGCAGCAACTGATAAAGTCCAATTTCTTTGATGGAAAAACATTTATCCCTAACCGGAATTTTTTAATAGAAACAAAAAAGCGGTAGTACGGATTTGCAAATCCGAAGTACATTTACAAAATGAGCAAACTAAGAAAGCAGAGTATCATTTCTTCCATCGTTATTTATATTGGCTTTTTTATTGGCTTTATCAATACCTATCTTTTTGCCCGGGAAGGGAGATTTACTGAAGCGCAGTATGGACTTACCGGAATTTTTATTGCTATTGCAATGATG
>JANLSA010000311.1:0-15411 GCA_031362085.1 Bacteroidota bacterium
TAGATAATCATATAGTTTTTCATGGCTTCTATATAATCAATATCAGCAAGGTTTATTTTTAGCAGCTTTCCTTTTGATTCTGTTTTTACAAAAATGTAATCGTCTTCTGCTGGGCTTGTTTGTGCATCTTTTACAACACCGATTTGCTCAATTGCTTTTTGAACGGCTGCTATAAACCGCTGCTGCCTTATTGGCTTCATCAGGTAATCCACTACATAGAGATCATAGCCTTCCAAAGCAAATTCACTGTAAGCTGTTGTCAGTATCACTTTGCTTTTGCCATGTATGGTTTTTATAAAATCAATACCCGAAATTTCGGGCATCTGGATATCGAGAAATACAAGGTCAATCTTTTGTTGACCCAACAACTCCAAAGCCTCAAGCGGGTTTGTAAAACTTGCTACTAAGTTCAGGTAAGGGGTTTGCTTTATATAATGCTGCAGGATGTCAATAGCATGCTGCTCATCGTCTACTATGATACAGTTAATCATAACTTATCAATGGTTAATTCAGTTGTATAAAATTCCGGTTCATCTTTCACTATGAATTTATAATTTTCACCATAGGCAAGATGAAGCCGGGTTTTGATATTCTCCAGTCCGATTCCTGTCGATATTTGCTTCGGACCGGTTTTCTTTTTATTCCTGCAATAAAAATACAGTTTGTTGTTCTTTACATTTAATTTAATATCTATCGGGAAGTCGGGGTTTTTTAAATCACCATGCTTAAAAGCATTTTCAACAAGGGTGATTAATACAAAAGGGATAATCATTCTTCCTTCCACATTTCCTTCTATTTCAAAATTTACTTTCAATTGGTTACTGAAACGTAGCTGGCTAATCTTTATCACGTTTTGTACATGTTCTATTTCATCTTTAAGCGGCGCTTTACCTTCTTTCTGGTTTCCCTGGCTGAGTGCATACCGCATAATATCGCTTAAGGTGAGAATGCCTTCCGATAATTCTGCAGAATAGGGTAGTGACTTGGCGTATAGAAAATTTAAAGTGTTATGCAAAAAATGCGGATTAATCTGTGCTTTTAAAAAATTAAAATTCGCCTGGGAGATTTGTGCTTCAAGTATCAATTTCTGTGCTTCCAGTATCCTTTTTTGTTTCAGGGCTTCCCGTAATACGGTGAGATAAGCAAACAAATAAGAAAATATTAAAAGCGGGATCAGGTAGCCAGACACTGCAGAAAGCATACCTGACAGGTTTTTGTATTTCTTAAAAAAATATCCCGGAAAAT
This sequence comes from Bacteroidota bacterium, assembly GCA_031362085.1. Lineage (GTDB taxonomy): Bacteria > Bacteroidota > Bacteroidia > Chitinophagales > Chitinophagaceae > VBAR01. Next base: position 1,246 of record JANLSA010000311.1, read on the forward strand.
TATAATAAAGGAAAATGTGATAGGTAAAAACAACCAAGATTATTATACCCGTCAGTTTTAGAAAGGATAGTATTTTTTTATTACTGTTAACCAGGTTGTAATAAAAATTAAGGGCAACATATAATAATGTAACGAAGTAAAAGAAAAAATATAATCCCCTCAACCAACTGTCGGGATTTGCATCCGGGTCAACTTCTGTATTCTCGTGTTGCTTGTAGGAGCCTGTTACGAAATACAAGATGGCTGCGATGAAACCAAAACAAACAATCCCCAGTATTACCTGCCAGTATTTGTATCGTATTTTAATTTTCATATTAATCTGTGAAATTAGGAATTGATTATTTAATAATACTTAAATCGCTTCCTTTTACGTCCTGTCAATAACCTCGTATGTATAACGTTTTTCTTCATCGCCGCCAGGTGGTTTAGGTTTATATCCGAAACCTAAAATCAAATTTTATGTGTAACCCAATACAATTATTAATAATGGTGCTGGTTGTAGCCATAATTTATTTCACTTTCAAAATAAATAAACGTAATGACCAGAAAGAAAAATGAGGAGGCATGCATACAGCAATGAAGTGGCAGCAAGGCAATCCAGCCTTTCGTATTGCTCAAAACCCTGTATGTATAACATTTTTTCTTTCAGCCCCGAAGACATTTATGTTTATACCCGAAAACTTAAAATAAGAATTTATGCGACTTCTATTATTTCTCCTGCTGACTGCAACTACAGTTTTTGCAATTATCGGGAAATGCAATTTTGAAAATTATTTTTTTAACTATTAAAAGGAATAAAATGAATACTACAATCAAAACCCCGCGAATTACAAGCTTAACATTTTTTCTTATAATTATAAATAGCCTGGTTCTGTCGCAGCCTTTGATGGCCCAGGAAGGAATCAATAACAATCTTGTGAATGTTAAGTGGCTTGAAAAAAATTATGAAAATTCAAATTTAATACTACTCGATGCGTCACCCACGCAGGTATACAACACACAACATATACCCGGCGCAATCAATTACGATATTTTCACTTATGGCGTGCAGGAAATGCCCGTTACCGAAATAGAAAAACGGTACCAGTCTTGGGGAATAAGTCCTGAAAAAAATATTGTTATTTATGATCAGGGGGGTACACATCTTGCCACCAGGCTTTTTTTCTCTCTTGAATATTACGGGTTCCCGGTAAAAAATATATTGATACTGGATGGTGGTCTCTCTAAATGGCAGGAAGCTGGATTCACTGTAACAAAAGAAACTACAGTTCCAGCGAAGAAAGGCACTTTCACTATTAAGAACCTAAACAAAGATATCCGGGCCGATTTACCTGAATTCCTTACTGCATCCGGAGACCAGGTCAACAATGTCTTGATTGATGCACTGGATCCCAATTGGCATTTTGGAACTAATAACTTTTTTGGCAGACCTGGACATATCCCCAATGCTGTTATGATACCGGTTGCTGATTTTTACAATCCGGACAAGACATTCAAATCACCGGGAGAAATTAAAAATATATTGACCTATTTTGGAATCAAACCAGAACAACAGGTTTACTCTCATTGCGGTGGAGGAATTGCTGCCAGTGTGCCATTCTTCGCACTCAAGTTTATACTTGACTACCCGAAAGTGAAACTATATCCGGGCTCGCAGTTAGAATGGGTGTCTGATCAAAGAGAGCTTCCTGTCTGGACATATACTGCCCCGTTTCTGATCAGAGAAACAAGCTGGCTACAGAGTTGGGGAGGCAAAATGTTCAGAATGTATGGGATTTCAAAAGTCAGCATCGTAGATGTGCGTAGTGAAAGTGTATTCAATGAAGGTCATGTTCCTTTTGCAATTAACATCCCTATTGATATTTTCAGAAATAATATCAACAGCCCCGGTAAGTTGACTGAAATTCTGGGCAAGGCTGGTATCAATATTTTACATGAAGCAGTTATAATTTCAGGCGAAGGCTTGACTAAGGAATCGGCTCTGGCGTTTGTTATGCTGGAGAAATTGGGTCAGAAAAAAATATCTGTGTTCATTGACTCCCTGGGAAAGTCGGAACGACTTGGTTTTGCTTTAACAAAAGATAAAACGATTGTTGGTCCAAAAAAAACTCCTCAAGACTTATCTATAACTCTAACGAATTATCCCGTAAACATTAGTGAGGACGTTATTATTGCTGATACAAAAAGTACAAAAGGACTTTATCCCAAAGTATTTATAGCTTCGGGTAAACATGTGCCTGCTCTGGTTCAGGACGGTAAAGTTGTCCATATTCCATATACAGATCTGTTGAATAATGACGGAACACCCAAAGCGGCAAAAGATATCTGGAATATCCTGGCAAAGGCTGGAGTTACGAGATATGCGGAGCTGGTTTGCTTCTCTGATGATCCGGGTGAAGCTGCGGTCAACTATTTTATTCTTAAACTAATGGGATTCCCGGATATAAAAATTTTAGAGATAAAATAATTTTTTCATAAAATAAAAATCAGAGAAATGAGCAACATAATAAAATTTGGAGAAGAAGTAGAAGGATATAACATTCCTGTTTTAAACGAAAGAGAAATAAGAGCAGCAGCAGGGTTACTATTTTTGGCAACATTTATTTCTTTAATGTTTATCGCTTTTAAAAACAATTTTTTGCCGATAAAGTTTGTAATAATATTTTTCTTTACAGATTTTTTAATCCGAGTTTTTATTAACCCGAAATTTTCTCCAACTTTAATTTTAGGACGCCTGATTGTGAGGAATCAAAACCCGGAGTACGTCGGAGCCAAACAAAAAAAGTTTGCCTGGATAATTGGTGTTATTTTATCGGGCACTATGTTTGTTTTTTTTATACTGGTAAATGCGTTTAGCCCTATCACTGGCATTATTTGCCTCATTTGCTTAATATTCCTGTTCTTTGAATCAGCATTTGGAATTTGCCTGGGCTGTATTGTTTACAAATGGTTTTACAAAGAGAAAGCCCAATATTGCCCTGGCGAAGTGTGTGACAGGAATTCAAAACAGGATATTCAAAAAACATCCCTTACACAGTTGCTAATCGTTTTTCTTTTTATTGCATACATCTTCGTTACAACTTTTTTATTTACTGATAAGTTTAAAGAAAAGCCATACGATTTGTTTGGAATATTCGGCACTACGCAATCCAAATAGATTTCAAATAACAACCGGGAGATCTTCAGAAAAATCATGAATCTATCCGGCAGCTACATTCAAAATAAATTTATAATTAAAATAAGAAAGACAATAATGAAAAAATCGCTGTATTCAGAAAATATATTAGTCTATGATGAAAATCAGTAAATCCGGGGTTATTAATTTTTAATTTTGTTTATCAAATATAAATTCTGGGTTATGCGAAAAATAAAACTAAGTACAAACTTTGCAGTATTCCTCCTCTTTTTTGGTGTTGCGGCGCTGGAGGCATTTCAAACAGCCAATTGGGTCAAAGCTGGTTTTTGGGTAGCTATTGGTATTGTATTCCTGGTAGCAGACAATTTGAAAAAAACAGACAACTAAGCGTCACGACTTTCACTTTATATATCCTTGACGACAATTTTGAATTTAGTATTGAAACTGTTCCTGAGTTTCGTGGCAAAGGATTTACAAAACATACCTGACCAGCGCTGATTAATTATTGTATTCAAAATAATTATGAACCAACGCTGAGAGAAAAAAACGTTATATAAAAAACGGGTTTAAAGAGGATGAAAGTTTGAAATGATTTTTAGTACACAGGTTGGACGAAATACCCCCGGCAATCTTTTTTAAAACTACCTTTCGGTAATTATGAAGAAAATGAAAGCCATAGTTTATTACAAATATGGAACAGCCGATAATCTTGAATTAAAAGAGATAGATAAACCGATTCCAAAAGATGATGAAGTTTTGATAAAAGTTTATGCCGTATCAATAAATGACTGGGATGATGGTCTTCTCCACGGTGATTTTATTAACCGCATGTTGAACGGTCTTCGAAAACCAAAGAGAAACATTCTCGGCTCCGATATTGCAGGGCGAATTGAAGCAGTTGGCAAAAATGTAAAACAATTTAAACCCGGTAATGAAGTGTATGGTGATTTGAGTGGTCGCTGGGGAGGTTTCGCTGAGTATGTGTGTGCAGGAGAAAATTTATTAGCCCTAAAACCTGCATCTATGAGTTTTGAAGAAGCAGCGGCGATACCACAGGCGGCAATGCTGGCTGTTCAGGGACTTATTGATAAAGGGAAAATTAAACAAGGACAAAAACTATTAATTAATGGAGCAGGCGGAGGTGTAGGAACATTTGGAATTCAGATTGCAAAATTATACGGGGTTGAAGTGACTGGTGTTGACAACACAGGTAAATTGGATATGATGCATTCAATGGGTTTTGATCATATCATTGATTACACAAAAGAAGATTTTACAAAAAACGGTAAGTGTTACGACCTGATCCTTGATGTAAAAACAAACCGATCTGTCTTTGATTATACCCGTGCATTATGCCGCAATGGAGTTTATGTTACAGTTGGTGGTTCTTTAGGTCGTCTTTTCCAGGCTCTATTGCTGGCGCCATGGATTTCGATGATCCTTAAAAAATATATACGCATTGTTTCCCTGAAGCCAAACAAGGATCTGAATTATATGAACGAACTTTTCGAGGCAGGTAAAATCAAAGCTGTCATAGATGGGCCTTACAGGTTGGATCAGCTTCCTGATGCATTCAGGCTTTTTGGTAAAGCAAATCACAAGGGGAAAATAGTAATACGATTATAATAAGTATTTGTTGCCGGCCAGCGGTAATTCCATTTGGCCGCTTGCATTAATTCAATTATATCAAAATACCCATATGGGCAATAATGTATAATAAAATATTTCTAAATAAAATATTAAGTTGTTATTTTTTTGTTTCTTTATAAAAAATATATTCTCCATGAAAAAGTTTATTTTCTTATTAATAATAACCTGTCCTTTATTTCTGCAAGCACAACTTGTAAAAACGCTTAAGAAAAGTATCGAACTAAAAATGCCGGGTAAAGTATATGTAAGTAAAATTAACGGAGAAGATAGTATGCCGGGAAAAAGGGGAGGGGCAGTGATTTGGCATCCGGTGCAAAAAAAATACTATGCCGTATTTGCCGGAAATCAAACTTATCCTTTAGCAGTTTTTGATATTACAGGCAAACGTCTTTCCGGCGAAGACCAGACCTGTATGATAGATACAAGAGGATTGTGGTACAATCCGAAATTGAAAAAAATTTGTGGTAATGGTTATTCTGATATTGGCTGGTTTAGTTATACACTTGACACAAAAGGTATTCCCTATGAAGCTGAAGTTTATGCTGCGGGTATGAATCAGCCGGACGTACAAAGTATCGGGGCTTATAATTCAAAAACAGATATAGTTTGTTTCCTATATGGAGAGAATATTTATATGTACACTGCCGATGCGATGCAGGAAGAAGATAGTACAATTCGTCTTTATCCCGGCATCAGTAAAAAAGACGATATTGATGAAGATGATGATGGTGAGGTTTTGATTGAAGATTACAACTATAATGTTTTAATTTATACTGGTATTTCTAAAGCCGAATTTGGTTTATTGAATGTATATGAAAAGCAAGTGGAGTTATATAACCGGAAGACTGGATTATTAACTCAGAAACTTATTCTTCCTGCAGACCTTGTAACATGGCCGTCGTTCAATTTCAGTTATGCAAATGGAATTTACTGGACCTTTAACCAGGATACAAGAATATGGACAGGTTACAAATAATTTTTTATTTACTATTGTTGTTGAGGTATTAATAAATCACCAAGTCATTGGTATAGAGTTTTTGCATTGTACTTTGTGAATTTGCAAAAATTAGAATTTCTATTGTAACAAAATATCTAATGGGCAAGATCCTGAACGGATTGAAGTACTTCAAAGTAGATTAGTTGAAAGCCAAATCACGGGTCAACGCCTCATTCCAACATTGGCTTGCTGCTTTCGGTGTGATACTAACTAGGGCAAAAATTTTTGCAAAGAAGGCTTAAGACGTATTTATGAACTGGCAGGCAGCATATTCCGTATAGCACTTATTTTCCATATTCTGTTTTTGGCAATAACAAGAAAAGTGCTCCACATTTTTCGTATAGAGCCTTCTGTATTTTTTATTTCGTATCTGCAATCTACAAGAGCAATGGTTGGACTTATCATTTTTATTTTTTCAATCAGGAGTGTTCTGGTACCCGGACTGTTGGCGGAACTTTTAAGCATGCCCTGAATTGCTGCAGCGATACCATTTCGCCATTCACCTGTTGACACCAGCTGATCTACATCAGAGGTAAGGATGGCTTTAAGCAAAACGGTATCGTTTTTTTCCCTGGCTTCTGAATACTGATCAATTAAGGAAGTAATAGCTTTTTGCTGAGCGTCAGTTGAAGTATTGTGCTGGCCATATAAAACTAATATGCCAGTTACATTCAATAAAAGGAGTAAGAGAATATTTTTCATAGTAATAGTTTTACTGATAAAGAATTTTAAAGTTAGTATAAGTATTGTGTGGTTTGTAATATTTCTATTGTCACAAAATATTCGATGGGAAAAATTCTGAGTCAGAAGGAAGCCCCCCACTTAATCTTATTATCTCCACAAGCAATATCTTAGCACCACAAATAATCCCAACATGCAACAAATCATAGAATGTGTTCCCAATTTCAGTGAAGGGAATGATATGAATATCATTAAACAAATTACAGATGAGATAGAAGCGGTGGAAGGAGTGCGGCTATTGAATGTGGATCCGGGAAAAGCAACCAATCGTACCGTTGTAACTTTTGTGGGAAACCCGCAGGCTGTTATTGAAGCTGCATTCCGTGCTATTAAAAAAGCCGGTGAGTTGATAGATATGAATAAACATAAAGGCGAACATCCCCGAATGGGTGCTACGGATGTGTGCCCGCTTATTCCTATTGCAAATATTTCTATGGAAGAAACGGCGATGTATTCTCAACAGTTGGCCAAACGTGTAGGAAAGGAGTTGCAGTTGCCTGTATATTTATATGAAGCGGCACAGAAGGATAAAAGTCGCAGCAATTTATCTGTGATACGTGCCGGTGAGTATGAAGGATTTTTTAAAAAAATAAAATTACCGGAATGGAAACCTGATTTTGGCCCGGCAGTGTTTGATGCAAAACGCGGCGGCACTGTTATTGGTGCAAGAGATTTTTTAGTAGCATACAATGTAAACCTGAATACAACTTCCACACGCCGTGCCAATGCCATTGCATTTGATGTTCGTGAAGCAGGAAGAACAATTGTTGAAAATGGTGTAAAGGTGAATAAGCCCGGTAGTTTAAAATCAGTAAAAGCGATTGGCTGGTTTATTAAAGAGTATGGTATTGCACAAATAAGCATCAACCTTACCAATATAAATATTACACCGGTGCATATTGTTTTTGATGAAGTGTGTAAAAAAGCAGATGCCTGTGGCATTCGTGTTACCGGCAGTGAACTGGTGGGATTGATTCCATTGAAAGCAATGCTGGATGCAGGAAAATATTTTCTGCAAAAACAAAAACGTTCTGTTGGTGTTTCGGAGAAAGAGTTGATAAAGATTGAGGTGAAATCATTGGGACTTGATGAACTGGGTCCTTTTAAACCTGAAGAAAAAATTATTGAGTATATGTTAAAAAATAAATCCGATAGTCAATTGGTAAGTATGACGCTTACTGATTTTGCTGATGAAACAGCAAGTGAATCTCCGGCACCGGGTGGTGGTTCTATTGCTGCCTATGTTGGATCACTTGGTGCATCACTGGCAACGATGGTTGCAAATTTATCGTCGCATAAAAAAGGTTGGGATGACAGATGGGAAGATTTTAGTGTATGGGCGGAGAAAGGTCAACAGTGTAAAGATGAGTTGTTGCGATTAGTTGATGCTGATACAAAAGCATTTAATCAGATTATGATTGCAATGAGTTTACCGAAAGGAAGTGAAGAAGAAAAAGCTATTCGTAAGAAAGCAATTCAGGATGCAACCAAGTTTGCAATTGAAATACCATTTAAAGTGATGCAAACTTCTTATGACAGTATGGAAGTAATTAAAGCAATGGTGGAACTGGGTAATCCGAATTCTGTTACGGATGCAGGAGTGGGTGCCCTTTGTGCCCGCAGTGCAGTGATAGGTGCTTATATGAATGTCCGCATTAATGCAGGCGGGTATGATGATAAGATTTATGTAAATGAAATGGTGGCGAAAGGGAATGAGATTGAAAAGAATGCGATAGCTTTAGAGTCGCAGATACTGAAAGTAGTGAATGAGAAAATTGGGGTATGAGTTTCACGCAGCGAACGCAAAGGAGCTGCGACCGCTGAGTTCAGGAAGCATTGTCTCAAAATTTCGGCGTACGCTGCGAGAAATAAAAAATCAATAGCTTTAGAAATTAAAATTTAAAAGTTGCCAATGAAACAATCAGCAGTTAACGAAGCAGCCGAGCCTATAAAAAAACAAAATGCTATGCAGCATTTAAAAATTTATCATAAAGCCGATATTCTTTCGCTTACTAAAATCCGGAAATTTGAAACCAAGCTGGGCGAACGATTGCATGTAATAAATGATGAAAACAATATTTCTAAGTCATTGGCAGAATCAACAGCCAAATACGTATTGTTTGGCATACCGGAAGATTTAGGAGCAAAAGGAAATTTAGGGATAGGTGGTACTGATACTTTGTGGATACCTTTTCTTCAATCTTTTCTCAATATCCAGAGCAATGACTTTTTTGATGGCGGTGAAATTTTATTATTGGGTCATTTTGATTTTGGTGATATACAATACCTGATTGATAAAACTGCAAAAAGTGATGATGAGAAAGTAGAAGCTTATCGTCATGCAGTGATTACAGTGGATAATGAAGTAGAGCAGTTGGCAAAAATGATTACAGAGTCAAAAAAAATTCCGATAGTTATTGGTGGAGGGCATAATAATTCTTATCCACTAATAAAAGGTGCAGCAAAGGGTTGGCATAAAGCAGGTGTTTTGCAATTGGCACAAATCAACTGCATTAATTTAGATGCACATGCTGATTACCGTCCGATGGAAGGCAGACATAGTGGAAATGCTTTCCGCTACGCCGATGAAGATGGTTACCTGCAGAAGTACTGCGTTGTCGGTTTACATGAAAATTATATTCCACAGAATGTTTGGATCGATATTGTAAACAATCCGTTTATTGACTGCATCACCTTTGAAGATATTTTTGTACATGAGAAAAGGACATTTATGCAGGCAGTATCACATGCCACCGGGTTTACCGAAGATACATTTACGGGTATTGATATTGATTTGGATTCTATTCAAAATACCTTAAGCAGTGCTATGACGCCGATTGGTATTACACCGGTTCATGCACGGCAATATATTTCTTATGCAGCAGCAGATTCTAAACCAGCTTATATTCATATCTGTGAAGGAGCAACAAGATTATCAGATGGCAGAACGGATGCCACCAGTGGTAAACTGGCCAGCTACCTGGTAAGTGATTTTGTGAAAGCAAGAGAATCAGTAAACAGTTGATATAACTTTTGCGGCTCCGTAAGAGCCGAATGTTGGTAGAATAATCAGAGAAAATGATTTTGCGACCCCGTGAGGGGTCGAATATTTTATATGAACAATATTGCACTCCTACGGAGTGCCAATACGATAACCTGTAAATTTTCTACCAATATTTAACCCCTACGGGGTTAAGTTTGATTTTATCCAACATTCAAAATCAGTAAACGGGTGATGTAATCTTTGCATCCGCTTTATTGAATGCAACTTTGAATTTTACTAACACTTTCTCAGCCTCTGCTGATTTCTTTTGTAATAATAATGCTTTATGCAAACCATATAATGCCCAGCCATTATCAGCATTATTCAATAAATCTTTTCTGAAAACTTTTTCGGCATTTATTCCATCCTTTTTTATTAAATACGCATTGCCAAGATAATGTTTGGGATTAAGTAACCAATCTCTGGGTTCATTGTACACCATATTTTCTTCAGTTGTTACGGCTTTTGAAAATGCAGCAATAGCATCATCTGTTCTTTTTTCTATTAAGGCAATTGTTCCTGATAAAATATTTTCTGCTACAATAGCTCCATCAATTGCCGGAGAGAAAGGCGTTAATGGTATAGTAAGACTTGTATCAGTTAACAAAAACTGGAGTTCCAGTAAATCTTCTTTAGCTTCTGCAACCCGGTCTTCATTTGCTCTGGCCATACCCCGGCCAAAATAAAAAAGCAACGATGCATAAATATTTTTTTGATCGGGTTCTGTTTGTTGAAGCAGTTCTTTCCATTTTCCAAACCGGATGTATGCGAATGTTGGAGACATATACAAATATTGAGTATAACTTCCCATCGGTGCGGGGCTCAACAAATAATCATTCGGAATACTGTTTCTTGTTTCAAATGCCGCTTCTTCCGATGTTTTAAAATTCCCGGCAAGTATTGCATTATTTGTTTTCATATGCAGGTTATGTATCAGGTATAAAAAATCGGCACCTGTAACGGGAGCATAGAGTGGAATTGATTTCAGATAGCTGTTGACAGCTTTTATGTTTACATCAATTCCTTTTTGATAAAAACCTGTTCGCAAATAAATATGTGATGGCATATGTACCACATGTGAAAGCCCGGGGTTTGTTTTTCCCAGCCTTTCTGCGCTTGGTAATGCCTTGTATGCATAGGGCGAAGGTTCCAATACATGAATATAATAGTGATTCGCTCCGGGATGGTCTGGAGATTTAGCTAACAATTTTTCAAGAACTGTTCTTATTAACGGTGTCCATGTTTTTGCTGTACCATTTTTATTCCATAAATCCCAGGGATGCTGAAGCATCATAGCATCTGCATATAAAGCCGCTACATCCGGGTCATTGGGAAATTGATCATATACTTTTTTCATCTCATCAACATACACCTGGTTAAGTTCTTTTCTGTTTTCAGTTGAATCGCCGGTATAACGGGATCTTTGTGCCCGTATCAGCAAAATTTCTTTTTCGGTACAATCACCACATGATTCAATGGCTCTGCCGGCAGCAAGAAAAGCATTATAGGATGCAGAATATCCAAAATCATTTATGTTAGGCCCATACGTTAACGCCTGTGCCCAATAAAGCATAGCAGATCCGGGATCAAATTTTGTTGCTTTCTTAAATGAGGCCATTGCTTCGATAATATGAAAGCTGTAATACATATTAATACCCTGGTTAAAATAAAACTGGGCACTGTCTGATGAAGTTGAAATTTTCCATTTATAAATTCCCGCACCGGGGATGGGGGGGATTTCATTCTCCACTATCAATTCATTAATTTGATTCCAGTCACGGCTGCAAGAAATTACTTTTACTATTTTTTGTTTTTTTTCAGAAATGTTTTTAGCAGGAAAACGAAGAGCCAGTAGGGTTGCCAGAACAAATGCACAAAAGACAATAAGAAATTTTTCTTTCATAACGGGAATGTTTTTCAGGCAAAAGTTACGAAAATATTTTAACCCAAATCAAGCAGTATATTTTTTAAATCAACTTTATCAGTTTAAGAATTGAGTAATATTAATTCGTATTTTGTATTTTATTTATTACTATAGTTGAACAGGGAAATTGGTTTGGGTAAATAGATTTAATTTTTAAAACTTAAAGGCATTGTTAACCTGGTTAAAGAATAAACTTTCGTTGTTGCCTGGTAAAGGTACCAGCACCAAATGGGCAAGTAGTTTGGATGAAAATCGAATTGGAAAATTAGTTTTATTTACTTTTTCTTTTTTATTACTACTAAGGTTTGTGTTTGCTGGTGTGATGGGATTAATGCCGCAGGATGCGTATTACTATTTTTACAGTCAGCATCCGGCAATGTCTTATTACGATCATCCGCCGGCTATTGCTTATCTGCTGCGTTTATTCACGGAGTTGTTTGGCGATAAAGTTATTGTTATCAAACTTGCCAATACAATCACAACCTTATTTACTGTACTTGCATTTTATCATCTTGCTAAACGTTTTTTAAGCGGGCATAAAAAACAGGTGGCAGTATTACTTTTCTTTTCCAGTTTCCTGGTTACAATTCTTTCAATGGTTGTTACACCGGATATTCCGCTTTTACTTTTCTGGACTCTTTCACTGTTGGCATTGCACAATGCAATATTTCTTGATAAAAAAATTTACTGGATTTGGGCTGGCATTGCAATGGGACTTTCGTTTGACAGTAAATATACAGGCCTTCTGCTGGTAATTGGGCTGTTGTTGTTTTTGATTTTCTCCAGTAAACACCGAAAATTATTTTTCTCTGTATGGTTTTGGCTATGTCTTTTATTTTTTGCAATCACTATTTCTCCCGTTATCATATGGAATATTCAGCATGATTTTGCATCACTTGGATTTCAATCATCAGAAAGATTGCAATCCATGTCTGGTTTTAAAATTCATCTTGAATTTTTACCGGGAGTATTTGTTCACCAGGCAGCTATATTATTGCCAGTTCTATTTATTTCACTGATTATTGTTTTATACAAAACAATCCGGAAATATGGAATTCGGATAAAAAAAATATCTGCAGACAAATTATTCCTGTTCGCATTCTTCTTGCCGGGTTTTCTTGGCTTCCTGGCAGTTTCACCAATTTATTGGGTAAAAGTAAACTGGATAATGCCTGCTTATATAACCGGAATAATCTGGGTAAGTATTTACTTTAAAACAAAATGGCTCAGGATACAGTTGATTATCTCATTGATCGTTCATATTGTAATGGCTGCAGAAATTATTTTTTACTTGGTGCCGGTTAAATCTGAAGATACATGGTATGGCTGGGGAGAATTGGCCCAACAGGTAAAGGAGATTAAAAAATCACACCCGGATGATTTTATTTTTTCACCGGGCTCATATAAAACAGCAGCGATACTCGATTTTTATTTAAACGAAAGAGTTTACGCAGCAAATGTTGTTGGAACGAATGCACTTCAGTTCTCAATTGTTGATACGGATTTGAATAAGTTAAAAGGGAAAAATGCAATTTTAATTAATTACAATTCAGATATCCTTGCTGAAACACAACAAAAAGAACTTCCACCTTCTATTCTGTCATTCTTTGATGAAGTAACTCAGTTAGAATTTATTTCAATAAAAAAATATGGAAAGATAGTCCGGCAATTTTCTGTTTATAAATGCCGAAATTATCACGGTACCGGTAAGTGATAAAAATTTATTCTAAAAGAGATTTTCCAGCAACCGGGTAATTAAAAACACTCCGCTGGAAAAATTTAGTTACCTGAATCATTCTGTTTCATGATCTCTTCAAAAACTTCTTCGTATTGACGGTTTGCTTTAAGAAGATCATCTTGCACTCTTTTATAGTTTGCTTCGGCTTCCAGAAATTTTGTTTTATCAGAATATACAGCCGGGTCAATTAAACGAGCCTCAAATTCTATTTTTTGTTTATTTAAAACACCAATCTTTTCTTCTAACTCCTGAAAGATCCGTTGTTGTTTTTGTAATTCTTTTTTTTGTTCTTTATTTACAGGAGCATGCTTGTGAGCATTCTGTTTTTTTTCAATAGGAATAGTTGGCTTGTTGACTGTTTCACTTTTTATTTTATCTGTCTTATTCTGCTTTTCTGCTTTCTCCGGTTTTACATCCCATTTGCTTAACGACATTTCTGATTTCTGACTTTTGGCTCCGGGTTTCTGGCTTCTTTCTTCCAGCTCCAATCTTTTTTTCCACGCTACCCATTCTTCATACCCGCCTTTAAATTCTTTTATTTCATGATCTACTATTTCCCAAATCTTATTTGCCGTTTTAGAAACAAAATAGCGATCATGACTAACTAAAATCATTGTGCCTTCATATTTATTCAACGCTTCAATCAGCAAATCGCAACTATGCATATCCAGGTGATTGGTCGGTTCGTCAAGCATTAAAAAATTGGCTTTGCTTACTATTGTTTTTGCCAAAGCAACTCTTGCTTTTTCACCACCACTCAATACTTTAATTTTCTTTTCTACATCATCACCACTGAATAAAAAGCAACCTAGTAAACTACGCAGTTCCAAATCTGTTTTGCCACTGCGGCTTTCTTTCATCTCCTCTAAAATATCATTGTTGATGTTCAGTGCTTCCAGCTGGTGCTGTGCATAAAATGATTCTTCTACATTGTGCC
>JANLSA010000301.1:0-3360 GCA_031362085.1 Bacteroidota bacterium
GATCATGTTTTTCAATATTATAATAATAAGAAAGAACATTTTAAAATGCCCGTTTATCAAATGTTGCATCATGTGTTTAATCATGGCACTTATCACCGTGGGCAATTAGTAAATATGCTACGTCAGTTGGGGATTGAAAAAATACCACAGACAGATTTTATTGTGTGGTGCAGGAAGAAGTAGAGGCAAATATGAAAAATGATTTGACTATTCACGTATAATACCAGATGTCCTCGCAGCAACTCTAAAACAAAAAATACTGCTTTTTATTAATCGTGTAACCCATCTATCCCTCAATGGAGGGGTTTCGCATTTTAGAAATACATTCTACATTTATTATTATCTGTCAAAATAGGTTTAAATACGTTTAAATTTATACAAAGAAAGACAGCCACATTATTATCTATAGGATAAATTTATTATATCCGGAAGTATCTGGTATGGTTGATGAAATTATAACGCAATGAAAAAATTGTTAAGTTCCATAGCATTTATTTCAGTAAGGTTTGTTTACTGCGCCACGTTGATAATTACTTTTTCCTTTAAAACACAGGCTCAGGAAATGTCTGCCAGAGTTTATACGGTTAAAGACGGGTTACCCTCCACCAGTGTCATTGGTACTTTCCACGATAAATTGGGTTACTTATGGGTAAGTACAGCTGAAGGGTCCTGCCGCTTTGATGGGAAATCTTTTAGTACGGATGGGTTGTCTGATGGAAGAACAGCTGTGGTATTTGTGGATAGCCATTTGAGATATTGGTCTGCTTCAAGCGCCGGGATATTTGAGTATCGGAAAAACAAATTAATCAGCTATCCGAATCCTGACTTAGATCGTATACGATGGAGCTTTGCGATTATTGAAACAAAAGAAGGCCTCATCTTGTCTTTAACTAATGCAGGTGTATACCAGCTTGATTCTAATAAATGGAGAAAAATTAAATTCTACCCGGGTTACGACGACCACCCCTGCAGGAACATAGTTGAAACAAAGGATGGTCTATATATTAATTATGGCGATTTGCTGGTATTAAGAAAACCAGACGCTAGTTATAAAATAATTGGAACATTCAAAAAACCCGGATATTATTATAATGGCTTATCCGAATCGGCCGGACAAATTTTCATCTCTACGCTGGATGGCATCTATGAGATCATCAATGAGCAATTAGTGAAATTGCCCGGGCCCTTAGGCAGGTTAAAAGATTCATATTTTTATTTACGCGACAGCAAAAAAAGATTCTGGATTGGAAATTCTCCAACAGGACTACGCATGATACCTGACGGGGACACAACAAATCTTGTTTTTGTTCATAAAATTGCAATAGGTCGCGGTGTCAGTCATATCAATGAAGATAACCAGGGAAATATTTGGGTAACCACCGGAAACGGGCTGATAAAAATATATGAAATGGGAGTTAAAATTTTTGATCTTCCATCAATAATCGGGAAAAATGTTCTTTTTAATGTATTCCAGCCACCAACCGGCCCACTCATCATCAATGACGGAAGCCTTACTCTAAAGACTTTTGAAAATGGTTTTTTTAATATTAAAAAGCTAATTAATAAAGGCAGTTCTCCGCTTCCAAATAATGAATTCATTATTGACAATTATGCTTTTGATGATAAGGGCAACTATTGGTATTACATAAGAGGCTTTGCTTTGGCCAGGCAGGATGGCGATAAAATATACGAACAAAGTAAACAGCTGGCTCATTTAGGTGATGAGGCATTTGATGTGCTATGGGATACTTATAGAAAAAAAATAATTGTAGCAGTAAGAACACAAAAATTTCCCTGTCAGTTTAATGATACTTCTTTCAGTATTCTTCCTGTTTCTAATAATATCGAAGTAAAAGGAAACATCATGCGTTTGCATCAATGTGCAAACGGTATTATTTTATTTGCAACAGATGAGGGCACAGTTTTTTCTATTGATAAGCAAAACATCTGTAAAAGGCAGCTAAATGAATTTGGTACACATACCAGGCCCAGATGGTTTTTTAATGACCCGTCAGGAGATGTATGGATCATATATAATGGCAGCAAGGGATTGCGTCGTTACACCTGGCATAAAGACTCCCTGGTTTTTAAAGAGCAAATTACTAAAGCCAATGGCTTGTCCACCGATAATGTAACCTCAATGTGTTTTGATAATAAGAATAACTTATGGATTTCTACTAATTCAACTGTATCCGTATTTTCAAAAAAAAACAATACTTCAGGCATTGAGGCTTACCAGATAGTTGGTTTTTATAATGCCGAAGATCTTCAAACGGATCGGGGTTTTGGTGCCCGGTTGACTAAAGATAAAAAAGGAAATATATGGTATTTCTCCAGCAATTATTTAATATGTCTTTACCCTGATAAAATAAATTATAACCCACTTATCCCTTCCATAGAGATTGAAAATGTAGAGCTAAATTTCCGTGAAACCAACTGGTCCGATTATGCAGATTCATTAACAAGTATTTTTCAATTGCCTTATAATCTTAAACTCAATCATTATAATAACACAATTGGAATTTTTTTTAAAGGCATTTCTTCATCGGGCACTGACGGTATAAAATATTCTTACCAGCTTGCAGGGTTAGAAAATATATGGAGCAACCCATCTTCTAATGATTTTGTTTCATTTGCCAGACTTCCGCCAGGAAAATATGTTTTTAAGGTAAAAGCACAATTGCCTAATACGAATTGGAGTGAACCTGCAGTATTTTCATTTGAAATTAAAAAAGCATTCTGGCAAACCTGGTGGTTTTACCTCCTGATCGGGTTAGTTTTAGCAACAGGCGTTTATATTTTGTTTCGCTACCGGCTGAGTCAGAAAATAAAATTATTGGAAATGCGCAACCGCATCAGCCAGGATCTGCATGATGAAATAGGAGCTTCCATGAGCGGCATTAATCTGCTTGGACAAATGGCGGCTGAGAAATTAGAGCAGAACAAACCAGAAGAAGCATCTGCATATTTATTTAAAGTAAAAAATTACACGCAGGATGTAATTGAAAAGTTGGGTGATATGGTCTGGATATTTAATCCACAAAATGACAGCATTGAAAAATTGTTGCAGCGGTTGAAATCTTTTACCATTCCGGTGGCGTTGTCAAAAAATATTAAGGTTCATTTTGCAACTGATAAAACAAGTGATGCAATAAATTTAACCATCCGGCAACGCAAGGCCATTTACCTTATCAGTAAAGAAGCCATAAACAACAGTTTTAAATATGCAGCATGCAGCAATATTTATTACAGCCTTACTACCAAAGGTTCTAAATGGGCGTTACGGATAAATGATGATGGTAAAGGTTTTAGTGTAACAGAAAATAATAACGGTAACGGTTTAAAAAATATGCAGGCAAG
>JANLSA010000318.1:0-2271 GCA_031362085.1 Bacteroidota bacterium
ACGGCAAAAAGATTATAAACCAGATGGAACAATATCAGTACAAAATTTAGATGATGCAATATCAGAAGCAAGAAAAATGGATGTGAAAGAAATTCTGATTATTGGTGGCGGTGAAATTTATAAGATGGCCTGGGAAAAAGCCAACCGGATTTATCTTACAAGAGTGAAATTAGAAACAGCAGGAGATACTTTTTTTCCTGAAATACATGCGAATGAATGGAGGCTTACAAATCAGAAAAATTTTGATAGTGACGAAAAAAATTCATACTCGCATTCTTTTCAAACATGGGAGAGAATAATAAATAAATAAATATTATTTATTATTAAACACAAGCATTCATGTATTCCAGGTTTCAATTAGCATATCAATTTTTTCAATTTTACCTCAAAGCATCCAGTAGTAAAGGTCACGGCATTCATTCGCCATTTGTTTTTGAGTTTATTAATAAGGTTTTAAATGACAGAATCAATTATCCCGCTTACCAGGAAGTAGAAATATTGCGCAAAAAATTATTGGTTGATAAGACCCTTTTATCAATTGAAGATTTTGGCGCAGGTTCTTCCAGTTCAAAATCAAATCAGCGTTCCGTTGCATTGATTGCTAAAAATGCAGCCAAGCCAAAAAAGTTTGGACAGTTACTTTACCGGATGGTACAGTATTATAAACCAGACACAATTATTGAACTGGGAACTTCGCTTGGAATAACAACCTGCTATCTTGCTTCAGGTAATTCCACTGCAAAAGTTATTACACTTGAAGGCGCAAATGCGATTGCTCAGGTTGCAACAAAAAATTTCGATCTGCTGAAATTAAAAAATATCGGACTTATAAAAGGAAATTTTGATGTAACACTTCAATCATTACTAACAGATAAATCATCCATTGACTTTGTTTTTATAGATGGCAACCACCGTTATGCTCCAACAATAAGTTATTTTAATCAGCTTCTTTGCAAGTCAAACAGCTCAACCATCTTCGTTTTTGACGACATTCACTGGAGTCGTGAAATGGAACAAGCCTGGAACGAAATAAAAAATAATTCATCAGTTACCTGCACGATAGACCTGTTTTTTATCGGATTCGTTTTCTTCAAAAAAGAAATAAAAGAAAAGCAACATTTCAGAATCAGATTTTAATGGGCCTGGTAGAGCTTAAAGAATACATGAATTCTTTTTTTTTTCGCTTAAAGCCCTGCCATATCCGAATTAAATTCTTTTGATTCCACTTTGAGGATTTTATATTTCACTTTCATTCCCCGGTTGGTATCTGGCACTCGAATAGTTAAAGAACCGTTGGGTGCTATTGATTTAAAATAAATATTTTCTTCTTTCAATGAAAGCCCATTTGGTTTTAGATAATTTATTTCAACCAACACATTATCCAATGCGTATTTAGAATCGTTATTAACAGTCAATTGAAGATTTCGTATGCCCCCAAATGCTACAATATAATAGTCATTACTTTTTATCGTAACAAACTCATTTAAACTTTTCACAGGAACAGGATTCGTTTCTTTTGATTCACTGAAAATATTATTCCCTCTTGTTTGCTTTATCCTTTCTCCTTTCTCCGTTATTTCCACTCCAGGCAAAGCTTCTTTTGAAATGGGTAACTCTTTTTCTTCACTAACTTTCTGCTTGGGTGGCATGGTACTTTTTTTCACCGGGGCATCTTGCTTTTCTAAAGATAGATCTACATTCTTTTCTGCAAATGTTTTTTGTTCTGAAACCGGCACGGCAATTATTTTTTTATCAGAAATAGTATTATTAATTGCCTCATTGATATTTGTAGCTTGTCTTTCTTCTTTATTAATTTCAGTAGCCGGTTTATTAACGGGTTCATTTGATATAGTAGTTGAAGTTGCAGGACTCGTGAGTAATTCTGTATTTGTTAATGCAATTTTTTCTGAACCCGTTGGTTTTATAGCAAGCCCAATTAATACGCCAATTGCAATTACACCAATAAGAATTGCCGCTTTTTTCAAACTCGCATTAATAAATTTCTTTTTAGCCAATTGCTTTTTCCGATCCTGGAGTTTTTTTACATACATTTCTTTTATTTCATCCAATGGCTGCGAATATTTTGTTTCCATCGCAATGGGTTCTTCATGAGTATTCGATACAGGGGAGGAGTGGATATTAAAAACGGGCTCTTGTTTTTGTATATACAATTGCCGGGGCATTGTTACATAAACTGTTTTCTTTGGAAAATATTTTTCATGCTCTATGAAATCCTGGCGTTGGGACAATTCTCCAGGTTGCTTTTCCACT
>JANLSA010000361.1:0-7542 GCA_031362085.1 Bacteroidota bacterium
ATTTAAAGTAAAATTGCATCGTTGCTATTTTACTTTCGTAAAACAAAATAGTTTGTTTGGATGAATCAACAGCATCGATTGCCCGTTGAGCAACTACGGCTTGTTTTAACCATTGCCAGGCAAGTGTAACAATTCCCGAAAGTTCCATAAACAGATTTGCATCGGCAAGAAATTTTTCAACTTCACCTTTTTTTGCAAACTTTAATAAATGATTCAATGTGTTTTTATAAAGTTCAATTGAGTCTTTTAATTTTAGTGTATATGAGTTTAGTTGTTCATGTACTTCCGCAGCTTTAACCGTTTGCATCATTTCTTCAATTAATAAATGAAAAGCTTTTCCATTGTGCATGGTAATTTTTCTGCCCAGCAAATCCAATGACTGAATTCCCGACGTGCCTTCGTAAATAGACATAATACGGATATCCCGATAATATTGTTGCAAATCAAAATCCATAGTAAAACCATAACCACCTAATACCTGCAGAGCATTACTAACAGACGCAATTCCTGTATCTGAAGGATATGTTTTTACAACAGGCGTTAAAATTTCGAGAAGTAAAAACATTTTTTCTTTTTCTTCACCTTCGGTAACTTTTTCTAAATCCTGGTATTTCAAACATTCATTTACTAAACTCAATGACCCTTCTACAAAAGATTTTTGCTGCATCAACATCCGTCTTACATCGGCATGATTTATTATCAGAGTTTGTCCCTTCGATAAATCTTTATCTGAAATATGTCTGCCCTGCGGTCTTTCATTAGCATAGAATAAAGATGCGTAATAAGCAGCAGATGCTATGGCGACAGCTGTTTGCCCCACAGCAATTCTTGCAGCATTCATCATCTGAAACATATACGACAAACCCTTATTGGCTTCACCAACTAAAAATCCTTTCGTAATACCGCTTTCTCCAAAAATCAAATGTGTAGTGGCATAACCACGTTGTCCCAATTTTTGAAAATCACCTGCGCAGGCTACATGATTATAAATAAGTTCACCGTTTTGTTCAATGTATTTAGGAACTACAAATAAAGAAATGCCTTTGGTACCAGCCGGGGCACCTTTTATTCTTGCCAAAGTAAGATGAATGAAATTATCGCAGGCTTCATGTTCGCCAGCCGAGATAAATATTTTTTGCCCAACGATTTCATAATAATTTTTATCAGTCGGATTAGCAGCAGTTGTAATATCCGATAATGAACTTCCGGCTTGTGGTTCCGTGAGTGCCATTGTACCCTGCCATTTTCCGGCGAACATTTTTGGGAGATAGTTATCATTTAATTCTTTACTGCCAAAAGTTTCAATCAATTCCAATGCACCTGTCGATACACCAATATAACCTTGTGCACTGCTGTTAGCTGCTTCAAAAATAAGATGCGCAGCGGAATAGATCATGAAAGGCAATTGCATGCCGCCATGTTCCAATGCAGAAATAGAACTGAACCAACCAGCATCAGCAATTGCTTTAAAAACATTTTTTAGTTGTGGATGTGTATGCACTTTCCCATCTTTATAAACAACCGGGCTTTCATCCATCGCTTTAAAATAAGGATACATCTCTTTATCTGCAATCGCTTTTGCTGAACTGATCAATAAATCAATTTCTGCTGTTGAACCGATATGTTCAAAACGTTTGTACTTTAATAAATCCTGTATGTTGTGTACTTCGTATAAAAGAAAACGAAGATTTTCCATGCTGATATATTGCTTTGTCATACCACTAATTTCTAAATTTTATTTTTCAAGAAGATTATATCTTTTTTTAATTACTTATTAATAAATTCTTTTTCCTGAAATGCCGGGTTAGGATATTTATAAAATCCCTCTCCAGATTTTACACCTAATTTTCCGGCATCAACATAGGTCTTTAATAAGACAGTAAATTTTTTACTTTTTGTATCTGGTAACGTGTTGGTAATATGCCATACCGTTTCTAAACCGATGGTATCTAAAATACCAAATGGCCCCATCTCCATTTTAAAATTACCCATCCAGCTTCTGTCAACATCTTCAATACTTCCAATATCATAGGTAACCAATGCACCTGCGGCACCAATCAATGCAACCAGCATGGCATTAAAGATATAACCCGGCGATTCTTTTTTTACAAATACCGGAGTTTGATTCAATTTTTTCCCCATCTCCATTAATAAATCGGTAAGCCAGGGTGCCGTGGTTGGATGCGGCATGATATCAACAACATTTGCCCAAAAAACATCATGAAAATGAAATGCACAAAATTGTTCAGGCCTTCCTGTTTCTGCCGCAAATTGAGAAGGCATTAAATAAGAAGTGTTGGTAGTAAATATTGTATGTGATGGACAAAGTTGTGCAAATTGTGACCAAACTTTTTTCTTTATTTCTAAATCTTCCACAACAGACTCACTTACAAAATCAGCATCAGCAGCAGCTTTTAAAGCATCTGTTGTAAATGTAATCCTGTTTATTATTTCTATTGATTCCTCATTTGTAATTCTATTTCTTTCGATAAGATTCTTTAGAATTGATGCCTGTATTTTTTTTGCACTCGTAAAGGCATCTTCATGAATATCGTAAATAGTAGTATTAAATCCGCTTATTGCAGATTGCAATCCAATCCGCAGACCCAATGTGCCGCTGCCGAGTATCAATACATTTTTGATGTCAGTTAATTTCAATTGCATTTTATTATTTTAAATGATGAACGCTTTTTATTTTAATAAAAATGGCTGATCCGGTTATATTGTATTGCCTTTTGTGCATTATCAGCACAGGCATTTACCACATGTATTAAACCGGCAAACCTTTCATCCTTGCTAAATCCTTTTTTATAGCGGGCATAAATTTGCTGAACGATCACCGCTATTTTAAATGAACCAAATACATAATAGAACAACATATCGGGTAGCGAAATATTTTTTGTTTTTGCATAACGCTGTACTACTTCTTCACGTGTAAGGTTTCCGGGTAGCCATGTCAGATTAAAAGGTTTCTTGGTATCACTGTCAGCCGCTTCGCACCAATATCCCAATGAAGTACCCAAGTCCATGAATGGATTACCAACGGTTGCCATTTCCCAATCCAAAACAGCAATAATATTATTTAAGTTTTCAGCATCAAGCACCAGGTTATCATATTTATAATCATTATGAATAAAAGCAGGATCTGAATCTGCAGGCATATTAGCCATCATCCAATCTGCTGTGTTATTCATTTTTTCAATGCGATCTGTTTCTGCATTAAAATATCTTTTAATCCAGCCTTCAACCTGTCGTTGAATATAACCTTCGGGTTTACCCAAATGAATTAAACCTGTAGTTTCTAAATTGATTGAATGTAAAGCCGCTAAATTATCCACAGCAGATTGTGAAATTGATTTCATCATGTCGGCAGTAATTTCAAAATTCTTAGGAAGTTTATTTCTCAATATGATTCCGCTTACTCTTTCCATTATATAAAATGGTGAGCCAATAACCGTTTCATCTTCACAAAATAAAACAGGTGATGGTATTGGTTTGTAAACGGGTTGTAATGCACTCAGTACTTTAAACTCTCTTCCCATATCATGTGCTGATTTAATATTAGCACCATTGGGTGGTTTACGTAAAACATATTCGCCACCGGAAGTTTTTAATAAAAAAGTAAGATTGGAATAGCCACCCGGAAATTGTTCAATGAAAAGTTCGCCATTAAAACCAGGTAAAAAGTCGGAGAGATAATTCGTAAGCTTAACTAAATCCGGGGATTCGCCTTCTCTTGCTGCCACTGCTTTATCAATATTGTCAGAATAATTTTTCATGAACAGGTTGCTACTTATATTTTTAATCCATATTCTTTCAATATAGATTTTGCAAGGGATGTTTTATGCACTTCATCTGGACCATCATAAATTCTTGCACCCCGTTCGTGCCGATACCAGAAAGATAAGAGTGTGTCATCTGTAAGACCTAATGCACCATGAGTCTGAATGGATCGATCCAATACTTTCATTAAAATATCAGCAACAAAAAACTTAATCGTTGAAATATCATGCTTTGCAGCTTTTGCCCCTTCTTTATCTAATTTTTCGGCAACATGCAAAACCATAAAACGGGCTGCATTTATTTCAGCTCGGCTTTCTGCTATCCAGTTTTGAATAGTTTGCTTTTGTCCAAGTTGAGTACCATCTCCCATATTTCTTTCAGCAGCCCTTTTGCACATCAGATGAAATGCTCTTTCGCAAATTCCGATCCATCGCATACAATGATGAATACGACCGGGGCCTAAACGTTCCTGTGCCAATAAAAAACCGCTGCCTTCTTTTCCAATTAAATTGGTTGCAGGTACCCGGCAATTTATATATTCTATTTCCCCATGACTCAGATAACCTTCACCTGCTTCACCCATGATAGAAATATTTCTTTTTAAATAAAACCCTTTTGTATCTGTTGGTACAATTATCATACTTGCTCTTTCATAAGCAGATGCATTGCTATTTGTATTTGCCATAACAATTGCAAAGCTGGCCCCATCAGCTGCTGTAGTAAACCATTTATGTCCGTTAATAATATATTGATCACCTTCGAATGTAGCTGTGGTTCCCATATTAATAGGATTGGAGCCGGCAAACTCAGGTTCTGTCATTGAAAAACAACTTCTGATTTCTCCTTTCATTAACGGATACAGATATTTTTCTTTCAAAGCAGGAGAGGAATGTTTGTGCATCAACTCGATATTGCCAATATCGGGTGCCTGGCAGTTTAATGTATAATGGCCAAATGGTGTGGTTGCCAATAATTCGCTTACCTGTGCAAACTCAATCATGGTTAAACCAAGTCCACCATCTTTTTCTGATAAATACGGAGCCCACAATCCTTGTTGTTTTGCTTTGTCCCTTTTACCATTTAAAATTATAGCCGATTTATTAAACGGCAAACGCAATAATTCCATCTCAACAGGATATAATTCCTCTTCTACAAATTTTTTTATCCTTGGATAAAATTCTTTTAACCGTTCACTTGTAAAAATGTTTACCATAAAAATTAAATTGTATATCCGCCATCAGCGGTGTAAATACCGCCTGTGCAAAATGAAGAAGAGTTTGCCGCAAGAAACAATGTAAGTCCTGCAATATCTTCTGGTTCTGCTAACTGAGGCAATGCCTGTTTTGCTAATACATGTTTTAAAATTTTTTCATCCCCGGTTAAAGCTTCGCTGAATTTTGTTTTGATTAACCCCGGGCAGATTACATTGGCCCTGATATTATCTGCTCCCCATTCTTTTGCCAACACTTTTGTTAATGCAATTAAAGTTGCTTTGCTTACACTATATAATCCCAATCCTAAACCGGGCGATATACCTTCTATACTACTTATGTTTATAATGGAGCCACCACCTCTTTGTTTCATAACCGGATAAGAAAGTTTGCACAACTCTAACGGGCCTTTTACATTTACATCCATTATTTTATCAAACACTACAGTATCAGTTTGTATAATAGGTCCAAAGCTGGGATTGGTTGCAGCATTGTTTACAATAATATCAATGCCTCCAAAATGCTTTATTGTTTGTTCAACCAGGTTTTTTATTTGCTGGATATCTCCCATATGAGCCGCAATACCAATCGCATCTATTCCCTCTGCGATAAACTCTTTTGCTGTTTCATCTACGGCTTCCTGTTTGCGGCTGGCTATTACAATTTTTGCACCTTGTTGACCCAAGGCTCTTGCTATAGCTTTTCCAATGCCCTTGCTGGCGCCGGTTATTATAGCCACTTTATCATCGAGGCGAAATTTATTACTGATAAGCATATTGAAAGATAATTATTTATTATAAAATGGCGGATAGAAAGTAAGATACTATCTATTGTTTCAATTTTGCTTTTTCTAATAGAAATAAAAATATCTTTTATGAATTCAATAGAAAAACAGATATGAATAAATAGGGGAGAGTTTGACAAAAGTTTTTAATCCAGGCTTTCAACTTATATTTTATTTTTTTATTGGTATATAAGCGATTGAATTGAATGTGGCAATATTGTAACCTCTGTACTCTTTGATCTGATACAGAAATTATAAGTAATTTTTTGGTCACTTGTATTCATGACAACAGTTGCCACTTTACCATCTGGGTTTAAAAAAGAAGTGGTGATTAACTGGCTTCGGCTGGAAATACTGCTTATTCGTTTAGCTCCTTTCTCAATAAATTTTGAAAAATGACCGATAAAATAATAGGATGGTGTATAAATTAAATTTCCTGTTTGAGTATTGGCATGAATGGGTGCAAAACAAAAATTACCAACATGATTGGGGCCTCCCTTCTCATCTAAAAGAATATTCCAGTCTGTCCATCCAACAGTTCCGTTATTAAAATCATTGATAATGGAACGGCCATATCGTTCGCCATTAGGCCAGTGTTGATATTTTTCTGCGTTAAAAACCTCCACACATCCTTCAGTAAAAAGTAAATTTTTGTTAGGGTACATCGCACTTACTTTTCCAATGTTCTCAAACATAGGATCGCCGCCGCTCCAGTTTTCATACCAATGAAATCCGATTCCCCAAACAAATTTATTGGCAGCTGCATCATTCAAAATTGTATTTGCCCGATGAGAAATCAGGTCGCGGTTATGATCCCAGATAATAATTTTTTTATCTCCAAGTCCTGCTTTTTCTAAAGTAGGACCAAGATAATTTTTTAAAAAATCTCGTTCCTCTTCTGCTGTATAAATACAAGATTCCCATTTCTGAACCGCCATTGGCTCATTCTGAATGGTTAAACCCCAAACAGGTATCCCTTCCTTTTTATAGCTATTGATAAATTTTACATAATAGGTTGCCCATGACTGATAAAACTGTGGTAACAATTTTCCTCCTTTTAGCATGTTATTATTGTCTTTCATAAAAGCTGGGGGGCTCCATGGACTTGCGTATACAGTCATTTTTGCTCCTGCTGTTTTCATTGCTTCTTTAATCAATGGAATGCGGAATTGTTTATCATGACTGATATTAAACGACTTCAATGCAGCGTCTCCTACATCAACATAAGTATAAGAACCCGAACTGAAATCACAACTGTGGATATTGGTTCTTATCAATGAATAACCAATCCCATTTTCTTTGCTATAATAGGCATTCAACAATTCTTCTTGTTTGTTCTTTGGCAGTTTTGCAAAAACTTCAGCACTGGCATCTGTAATAGCACCGCCAATTCCTAAAAAAGTTTGAAACGTTTTTTCAGGATACACAAAAATGCTTACCTGGCTTTCTAAAGATTGTTTTTGATCTGTAAGTGTAAGGTTATCTGTATTCGATAATCTCAAATCAGTTCCTGGTGCAGAAGTATAAACAGTCACCCTTTTATTTAAATTATAAAGTTTGTTTTTCATTTTATCTTTTTGTTGAGAAAAAGCCAGATAGGATAATAATAGGAATGCAGCGGTTATTATATTCTTCATGTAAATTTATTTATTTATAAGTTAATCTCCATTTGCTTTACCATAGCAAACTTTGGAGTTCTGTCTGTTTTATAAAGCCCCCAATGTTTTTCCGGTTCATTCGGATCTGATGAACCTTTCCATGATT
>JANLSA010000368.1:0-8233 GCA_031362085.1 Bacteroidota bacterium
ACGCCGATCGTCTCGCAGCCGTGGATGAGCATGGTCGTTTTTTCAGTAAGCAAAAAATATTTTCGGGGTGGCCCGGAATTACTTTCTACCCACCTGTAAGTTAACATTTCTGCATTTTTCAATCTTGTAAGCAACGGATAGAGTGTGCCTTCAAAAATTTGAAGATTACATGCCCTCATCTCTTCCACTATATCACTTGGGTAAGCCTCTCCACGACGGATTATGGAAAGTATGCAGAATTCCAGAATTCCTTTCCGCATTTGACTTTGTGTGTTTTCTATATTCATAACTCTTTTTTTCTTGTGTAGTAATTCCTTTATTATCTGTTAATGGCCATAACTCACAACTCTTGTAATTTGCCATCCCTCTTTATTTTTTTGCCATATATGAACAAACTTAAAAGTCCCACATTCTTGTTTGCCATTTTCTATATGACAGAAAGTATGCGTTCCGATTTCCATCGCACCATAACCAGGTATTGGATAAACTTCGAGGCTCCCCTTTACCAGCTCCCTTTTTAATTGATTGTTTTGTTTTGCAGTTGTTTTCAAAAAAGAAATGGTGTGATCATAATTTGTCAAACCTCCTTTATCATGAAAAAATTCCAGGTCTTGTGTAAACAATGATTTAAATTGATTGGTATCTCTTGTATTAAAAGCAGTGAACATGATATTGTCCATTTGGGCGATTTCTCTATATAAACCAGCATTTGTAATTGAGTCTTTATTGTTTTGGGAATTTGCCCAATTATTAGTCAATAAAAGAATAATAGCAACAAGGACGAATCTGGTTAAATTTAATTTTGAACTCATTTTTTTGATTTCTAACCCAAAGATAGGGTGATATTTGGTACTATGCAACACAAAGTACCTGCTTATTAAAAAAATATTTTTATTTTTACCCTTTAATATCAACAAAACTCAATACTGTAAAGGTTTTTATAGGAATAAATGGTTGGCTAAAAAAATTTACGAGTTTGATGACTGGTAATATAATTTGATGAAAAGCGGGTTTTTTATAGATTATACGAGGAATAAAGTCTTTTTTGCCGATTTTTATTGCCTATATATAATGTATGAAGCAGTTTCTTTATTTTATTGTGATTATCGTTTCCCTCTCCTCCTGTTCGGATAAATATGTGACCTTCAAAAACAGGTATAGCCATAAAAGTCCAGACGGGAATCCTGATTATAAAGATTTATCATATTGGGCTTCGCATCCCTGGAAATGGGATCCGGCGGATAGTATTCCAAAAACTTTGATTAATGAATTAAGAGATTCGGTTGTTGATGTTTTCTTTCTGCACCCAACTATGTTTGTTTTAAAAAAATACAAAAATAAATGGAATGCTGATATTGATGATCATTATATCAATGCAAAAACAGATTACTCAAGTATGCTTTATCAGGCAAGTGCGTTTAACCAACATGCTAGAATTTTTGCCCCTCGTTATCGTGAAGCACATATCAATGCTTTTTTTACAAAAGATACGGCCGCAGCTAACAAAGCATTTGAATTAGCCTATTATGATATAAAAACCGCGTTTGAATATTATTTAAAAACATGGAATGGCAACCGACCAATAATTATTGCATCGCATAGCCAGGGTACAAAACACGCTGAACGTTTATTAAAAGAATTTTTTGAAAATAAACCACTCGGTAATAAATTGGTAGCAGCTTATTTGCTAGGCTTGCCAATTCCAAAAACATATTTCAGTACTTTAAAAATGTGTGTCGATTCGGTTGAAACAAACTGCCTTTGTGGTTGGCGAACATTTCGGAAAGGCTATGTTCCTTATTATATAAAAAAAGAAAAGGTCAATTCTTTTGCGACCAACCCACTTAATTGGAAAACAGATGAAACCTATGCAACTAATTATGAAAACAAAGGAAGTGTGCTGACAAAGTTTAATAAAATTTATAAAAACACAACAGATGCACAAATCAACAACGGATTGCTTTGGGTAAAAAGGCCAAAATTTCCATGGAGTTTTATGTACCTCTCACGCAACTATCATGTTGGCGATCTAAATCTGTTTTATATGAATGTAAGAGAAAATGTACAGCAACGAATTAATGCTTTCTTATTATTACACCCGGTGAAATAATTACTGAGCTGTTTTGTTTAAAAATTTCTTTTCATCTTCCGTTATATCAATCAGTGCATATCGTTTTACATTATTAATAACTACTTCATCAAGCACTTTTACGAGTCCGGTATAGTTTGTATTATCTGTAGCCTTTATTAATACTGTCAACCCATTTCTTCCATCATGTACTGCGGGTGTATTATCTAGCACAATTTGCTTCTCTCTTATTATTTTTCCCAAGCCATTACTATACGAAAAAGAAGTTTGATAAATTTCACTCCGTTTAGCTGCATCTTTCCAACCTCCATGATAATACCAAATTTCATTTTCATTCCCAAGCAGAATTGTAAGTGCAGCTGATTCTTGCAATTCTGTGCCTCCATCTTCTACATCTTTAGGCATTATTAATTTTGTTGTTGATGGTTTACTCATCTCAACGGTCATTACAAAAAAAGTTATTAGGAGAAACCCCAAATCAACCATTGGCGTCATGTCAATTTTCAGGTTATGGCGTTTCATTCGCTGCACGCCAATTTTATTATTGCTGAGTTGTGGTAGGTTGATAGGCGACATAAGCATTGTTTGAATTTGAGATGCTTAGTCAAAAAAAATCCATACTATTAAAGGAGTCTTTATTAAAAAAGAAAAGGGGAATAGAATTATTTAGCAACAATTCCATTCCCTTTAGTGATGTATTTAACTATTAGAATTAAAACTCAGCGCTTCCCGGAGTTCTTGGAAAAGCAATCACATCTCTAATATTTGTCATGCCGGTTACAAACTGAACCATTCTTTCAAATCCTAAACCAAAACCCGCATGTGGTACAGTTCCAAATCTTCTTGTATCAAGATACCACCACATTTCTTCGGTGGGTATATTCATTTCTTTCATTCTTTGTTCAAGTCTGTCTAATCTTTCTTCACGTTGACTGCCACCTACAATTTCCCCAATGCCAGGAGCCAGTATGTCCATTGCTGCAACGGTCTTACCGTCTTCATTCTGCCGCATATAAAAAGCTTTGATGGCTGCAGGGTAATTATAAAGTATCACGGGTTTTTTAAAATGCTTTTCTACCAGATATCTTTCGTGTTCACTTTGCAAATCCATGCCCCATCCTGTTATTGGATATTGAAATTTCTTTTTCTTATTGTGATTGCTTTCATTTAAAATTTCAATTGCATCTGTATAGGTAAGGCGTTCAAAATTATTATTAAGAATAAATTCTAATTTTTCAATCAATCCCATCTCACTACGCTTATCTTGTGGTAGTTGTTTTTCTTCATCTGCTAATCGTTGTGCAAGAAATTCCAAATCCTCCCGGTTATTCTCCATTGCATATTGTATAATATACTTAATGAATTCCTCGGCGAGGTTCATATTATCTTCCAAATCACAAAAAGCCATTTCGGGTTCTATCATCCAAAACTCAGCCAGGTGACGAGCCGTATTACTATTCTCAGCTCTGAAGGTTGGACCGAATGTATAAATTTCGCCAAAGGCTGTTGCGCCTAACTCACCTTCTAATTGTCCGCTGACAGTTAAGTTGGTTGCTCTTCCAAAAAAATCTTCTTTAAAATTTATGGAGCCGTCTTCATTTCTTGGTGTTTTATCAAATGGCAGCGTGGATACTTTAAACATTTCACCGGCACCTTCTGCATCACTTGCCGTAATTATAGGAGTGTGCATGTACACAAATCCTTTTTCATTATAAAATTTATGAACAGCAAATGCAAGTGTATGCCGAATACGAAAAACAGAACCAAACGTATTGGTACGAAAACGCAAATGAGCAATCTCTCTTAAAAATTCAAGTGAATGTTTTTTTGGTTGTAGTGGATATTTTTCAGCATCGCTGTCGCCGAGTATTTCGATAGCAGTTGCTTTCAAATCCATTTTTTGTCCTTTACCTAAAGAAGCAACAACATTGCCTGTAACTTTTAGTGATGCTGATGTTGTAATTCTTTTTAAAAGTTCATCATCAAATTTTCCAAGTTCAACAAGTACTTGCAAATTATTATTAGTGCTGCCATCATTCAATGCTATAAACTGACTATTGCGAAAGGTGCGAACCCATCCCATAACAACTACTTCCTGGCTATTTGCTTCCTGCGAAAGCAGGTCTTTAATCTTAATTCTTTTGTTGAACATGCTACTTTTTTTTCGAGGGGCAAAGGTAAAGCATGGCGGGCAGTAATAATATAGGTTACGGCTTCTGCATTTTGTTTTCATAAATATTTTTTTCAAAGCTATCCAGGCGATTAATGACGGGAAAAGACAGAGTAGGTGAACCTTACTTTTGTGATAAAGAAGCAGGGAAATAAGCTATTTATTTAACGTGATGAGTAGCGAACCGAACCCCGAACGGAGCGTCGCAACGGAAGCCCAATCAGAACTCAAAAGCTGGTTTCATAATCATAACCCATTCTAAATTTTTGTTTTTGCCAAATTCGCCGTATAATTGCATCGGATTCCGGCTTTACAGGTTCCGCCTTTCTCTCAACATAATCCTATTTTAGCCAGTTCCATTCAGCAAAAAATTTCAAACTCAATTTTCAGATTCTTAGATTGGTGAAAGAGTTTCCGAGTAAAATTTCAAGTTATTTGTATGTATGATATTCTGCAACTGAACGACATGCTCGTTCCCGAATTGCTCGACATTGCCGAGGAATTAAAAATTTCAAGTCCCAAAAAACTTTCCAAACAGGAATTGGTTTTTAAAATTCTGGACAGTCAGGCCATTGCCAATTCTAAAAATAGTACACAGCCGGATGATGGCAAACGAAAACGTATAATTAAAACAAGCACTGCCAACATCACTGAAGAAGCGATAGTTGAAGACAGTGCTGCACCGGCTTTAACCGGCGAAATGAAAAAACCCTCCAATAAAAAATCCTTTATGCCAATAAAAAAAGATGATAAAGTTCCGGTAAAACGACCCCGCAAAAAACTAGATGAAAAAGAACCCGATGCTCCTGTAACTCCCGAAGTAGCTTCTGGAAATAAGCAAGATGAAATAAGTGAGGCCCCGGAAAATGAAGTAGCCCAAAATATTTCCCAGGAAAACGAACAGGCGCCCAATGTAAATATTCCACAAGGCCCTCCAAAATTTTATCCGCCACGCCGCGAGCAAAATTTTAATATTGAATTTGATGGTGTGATATTAAGTGAAGGTGTATTGGAAATGATGCCGGACGGTTATGGTTTTCTTCGCTCTTCGGATTATCATTACCTATCATCCCCCGATGATGTGTATGTATCCCCATCACAAATAAAATTATTTGGTTTAAAAACAGGGGACACTGTTCATGGTGCTGTTCGTCCGCCAAAAGAAGGTGAAAAATATTTTGCTTTATTAAAAGTAGATACGATTAATGGCAAAAGCCCGGAAGATGTAAGAGACCGTGTGCCATTTGACTATTTAACTCCCTTGTTTCCTTTCGAAAAATTGAATTTGTTTACAACTCCATCTGATTATTCTACACGAATCATGGATTTGTTTACACCAATTGGTAAAGGTCAACGCGGATTGATAGTAGCACAACCAAAAACAGGTAAGACAATGCTGTTGAAAGCAGTGGCAAACGCAATTGCTGAAAATCATCCTGAATGTTATTTGATGGTAGTGCTGGTAGATGAAAGACCCGAAGAGGTTACGGACATGCAAAGAAGTGTAAAGGCAGAAGTAATAGCATCTACGTTTGATGAGCCTGCCGAGAAACACGTAAAAGTTTCTACTATTGCTTTGCAAAAAGCAAAACGATTAGTGGAGTGTGGACATGATGTGGTGATACTTCTTGATTCTATAACAAGACTTGCCCGTGCACATAATACAGTGGCACCGTCCAGTGGTAAAGTATTAAGTGGTGGTGTGGAAGCAAATGCAATGCAAAAACCAAAACAATTTTTTGGAGCTGCACGTAAAATAGAATTTGGTGGTTCGCTTACCATTATTGCAACTGCATTGGTTGATACCGGAAGTAAAATGGATGAAGTAATCTTTGAGGAATTTAAAGGAACCGGTAATATGGAACTACAGCTTGAACGAAGATTATCAAATAAAAGAATTTACCCGGCTATTGATCTGGTGGCTTCCAGTACAAGGCGTGATGATTTATTATTGGACCGAGATGTATTGCAGCGTATGAATTTGCTTCGTGTATTTCTTGCAGATATGAATGCAGAAGAGGCTATGCGTGAATTGCAGAACAGAATGAAAGGAACAAAAAGTAACGAAGAATTTTTGGCAAGTATGAATAAATAATGGATTTAACGATTCGTTAATCAGCAGATGTGGAAATTGTTTTAGTAGCAATCTTAATGATGATATATAAATGAATTAATACTAAGCTGCTGATTTTATTCAGTGGCTTTTGTTTTTAGAATGTATAATGTTGTTTTTGTTTGTTTCTTGTATTTTTATTTTTTGAAATTTTTTCTTAATAAAATAGTATGATTCAATTTGAAAAATTTGTTTTACAAAATGGATTGAGGGTTATTGTTCACGAAGATCTTTCTACGCCAATGGCGGTTGTAAATATTATGTATGATGTGGGAGCTAAAGATGAAAACCCCGAACAAACTGGGTTTGCGCATTTGTTTGAGCATTTAATGTTTGGCGGCTCTGTTAATGTTCCTGAGTATGATGAGCCATTGCAAATGGCGGGCGGAGAGAACAATGCGTTTACAACAAATGATCTTACCAATTACTATATACAGTTACCTGCCGAAAATTTAGAAACAGCTTTTTGGCTGGAAAGTGATAGAATGTTATCACTTGCATTTAGTGAAAAAAGCCTGGAAACCCAACGCAAAGTGGTGTGTGAAGAATTT
Source organism: Bacteroidota bacterium (assembly GCA_031362085.1). GTDB lineage: Bacteria > Bacteroidota > Bacteroidia > Chitinophagales > Chitinophagaceae > VBAR01. The sequence goes on from JANLSA010000368.1 coordinate 6,924, forward strand.
AAAGAACACTATTTGACAAAACCGTATGGTGATGTATGGCACAAAATGAGAGAGCTGGCTTATAAAACACATCCTTACAGATGGATGACGATTGGTAAAGAGTTATCACATATTGAAAATGCAAAACTCGATGATGTAAAAAAGTTTTTCTTTAAGCATTATCGTCCGGTGAATGCGATATTGGTAATAGCAGGAAATGTAAAAACTTCAACTGTAAAACAGCTTGCTGAAAAATGGTTTGGCGATATTCCATCTGGCGAAAAATATATTCGCAGTTTACCTGTAGAGCCACAACAAACAGAGGCAAGAAAATTAGAAGTAGTTGCCGATGTTCCATTAAATGCTTTTTATAAATGCTGGCATATTTACTCAAGGCTTGATAAAAGATATTATACAGCAGATTTGATTACCGATATTCTAAGCGGTGGCGGCTCGTCACGGTTGTATCAAAGCATGGTAAAAGAAAAAAAATTATTTAGCAATATTGAATGTCATCATACACAGAGTGATGATGCCGGGCTTGCTGTAATAGAAGGTAAATTAGTAACCGGAGTAAAAATGGAAGATGCAGAAAAAGCAATTGAAGAAGAGTTAAAAAAAATGAAAACAGAAATGGTGAGTGTTGCTGAACTTCAAAAAGTTAAAAACAAAACAGAAAGCATGATTGCTTTTGAAGATATGAGTGTGATGAGCCGTGCTACAAGCCTGGCTATCTATGAACTGTTGGGCGATGCAGCCTGGATGAACTCTGAACTGGAGAAATATGCAGCAGTAACCACGGAAGATATTTTAACAGAAAGCCGAAATATCTTTAAAGAAAGTAACAGCAATACGCTTTATTACAGAACTAAGAATTAGTTTCCTCAGGATTTCAGGTTATTGATGATTCCCGTTATATTTGCAGCCCCGAAAGGGATTTCAAATTTCAACAAAGTAAGGTGCGGCTTGCCCACCGAAGCTTTAGCGAAGGTGCGGTAGCTCAGTTGGTAGAGCAAAGGACTGAAAATCCTTGTGTCGGCGGTTCAATCCCGCCCCACACCACCCCGAAGCAGAAAAAGCCCGATACATCTTTTTTGTATCGGGCTTTTTTATTTCACTCCTATCGCTTGTTTTTAATTAATTTTCCTCTTCTCGTTTCTTATAATCCCTATTTCGTAATTCGGCTATTGATTTGCCTTTTACATTTGCCTCTATTGAATGAATGTCAAGCCTCTTCATATCGCATTCGTCGGCAATCCCAATAGCGGAAAGAGCTCATTGTTTAATTGCTTTACAGGACTAAAACAAACAGTTGGAAATTTTCCAGGGGT
>JANLSA010000403.1:0-16786 GCA_031362085.1 Bacteroidota bacterium
ACCAACACATCTGACCTATGTAAGTGGTGGTTCTTATAATCCGTTAAACAGGGTTGTAACTTTTTCACCGGTAAATGTTGTATCTGGTTCACCACAAACATTCCAGTTTACAGTGAATGTTGATGCTGGTTCTTACTTTGCATCAACCAACAAGTTAGTTGAAAATGTAGATGCGGTAGTTGCTCCTGCTCTACCTGCAGCATGGACAGCTGCTACTACAAATGCAGCAGCATTCTGGCGTTCTTCAGTTACATCAGCTCGTTCTGCGCCAAATTCTTTTTTTGTAAATAATATTGCATCAACATCTGATGTAACTCTAAGAACAACTACTGCATTGGTTCCGGTAGCCCCTTCCGAAGGTTATAATATTTTAAGTTTCTGGCACAGGTATAATACCGAACTCGATTTTGATTTTGGTAAGGTTGAAGTAAGTACAAATGGCGGGGGAAGCTGGATTGATTTAGGACCTTTTATGATTCAGAATCCTTATAATAATGCTGGGGGATTTACCGGTAACAGTGGGGCAGCATTTATTGAAACAAAAATAAATATGGCTTCATTTAGTGGAAACAATATTATGATTCGTTTCAGATTTATATCTGATGTGAGTGTTGGCGGTACGGGATGGTTTGTAGATGATATAACATTGAACAATTTACCGGTTGCCGTAGCTAAATCAAACCTGTACAACGGTTCAAATGTTCTTCAATTACAATCAACGAGTTCAGTTGAAATTATTAATGCTTGTACTCCACCGGCTATTACAACTCAGCCAATATCAAATATTTTATGTACGGGATCCGCTGCTTCTTTCAGTGTTGTTGCAACGGGTAATGGCCTGCAATATCAGTGGGAGCTAAGTACCGATGCAGGTGCTACTTGGAACCCAATTGCGGGAGCTAATGCATCAACATATACAATTGCAGGAGCTACAAGTGTTTTGAATGGAAGATTGTATCGTTGTGCTATCAGTGGTACTTGTGGTAATTTAACTTCTAATGCAGCTCATCTTTATGTTAGCTCGCCAATAACTCATACTGCAGTCGTTGCTACACCAGCAACAGTTTGTACACCTGCTCCTTCTACTATTACGGGTACTGCTAATGGAGGTACGGTTACAAATACGATTGTTATATCTTCTGGTTTATTAAATATTCCGGTACCTGATAATACACCTGCCGGTATCAACGCATCATTATCTGCACCAGCAATAAATTTTGCCGCTGCTACAAATATGAAAGTACAGGTAACTGTAAATTCGGGTCATTCATGGGTTGGTGATTTAATATTGACATTAACCAGTCCTTGTGGTACCACATACTTGATGCATCGTCCGGGTGTACCACAAACCGCATTTGGCAATAGTGCAGATTTTACAGGGACTTATTTATTTGATTTGGCTGGCGCCACTATTGTTCCAGAATCTGGCGGTGGTGTTATCCCTCCGGGTACTTATCAACCTTCTAATGATGCTAATCCGGGAGTAACTCATCCATGGACAGGATTTACATTCCCGTGCAGCGGTGCGGGAGCATGGACATTAAATGTTTCTGACAATGCAGGTGGTGATTTAGGTACACTTGAAAGTTGGGCATTAGTTATTGCTGGAGCTTATAGGCACACATTAACCGGATCGGGTACCATTGTACAAAATCCATCAACAGGGGTAAATAGCGAAAACGCAAGTTTCACTGTTACCAATGCAGTATTAGGGGTGAATAGTTATACTTTAACTTCTACAGATATCGTAGGTTGTTCAGTAAGTTCAAATGTAACATTGACTACTTCAGCACCTCCGGTAATAACTGTTCAACCTGTAGCAAGAGTTATTTGTCAGGGAGCAAACACAAACTTCAACATTACAGCAACCGGTGTGAACATAACTTATCAATGGCAGCTGAGTACAAATCTTGGAGCTACATGGAATAATATTCCTGGCGCAACTACAAATAGTACTGCAGTTACAGCTGCAACTTTATCTCAAAGCGGCCATCAATACAGATGTATTGTAACTTCTGCTTGTGGATCCCTTACAAGTAATGCAGTTACCTTAGATGTTACTCCAAATCCGATTCATACAAGTTTAACAGCATCACCAAATCCAGTTTGTGCACCTGGCCCATCTAATTTAAGTGGAACTGCAGTTGGTGGTACATTGGTTGGCGGTGGAGATGTTATAATTGCAACATCCGGTAGTATCAATCTTGCTATTCCCGATGCTGGAGCTCCAGTTACAAATAATATAACTATGCCTGCGTTCAGTTTTGCAGCAGCAGCTAATTTGAAATTAAGATTGAATATAAATCATACATGGATAGGTGATCTTAGAATAACAGTTACTAATCCATGTGGTACGACTACTGTATTTGACAGACCGGGTGTTCCTGCCGGAGCTTTTGGAAACAGTTCTGATTTAAATGGAGTTTATATTTTTGATATAGGTGCTGCTACAGTGATTCCAGAATCTGGAAGTCCAGCAGTTATTCCAGCTGGCTCTTACAGGCCTTCTGATGTAAATGGAGCTGCGCATTCATGGGCCGGACTTACATTCCCATGCACTGCAGCGGGTACCTGGACAATAAGCGTACAAGATAATGGGGGTGGTGATATAGGCACTTTAGTTGATTGGGCTATACTTGGACCAGCAGCAGTTGGTCAATATACTCACTCAATGACTGGTCCATTTACCATTACTCAAAATGCCTCTACGGGTGGGCCAACTAACCCAACCGGAAATTTTACAGTAAGTAATCTTGGTTCAGGTACTCAGGTTTATAATTTAACAACTACAGATAGCAGAGGATGTTTTGTTACATCTCCAATTTCTGTAATTGTTAATCCAACTCCAAATTCAATTATATATCCATCTGCTGTAAACGTTTGTTTAGGCAGTTCAACACAACTTACTGTATTGGATACAACAAAAGTGTTTGCATCAACAACACTTGTAACGATTCCAACTACAGCTGGCAACGGCTCTCCATATCCGTCTACAATTACTGTTAGCGGAATTTCGCCATATGCAAAAGTTCGTTCTGTTTCATTAAATGGGCTATCTCATTCATTCCCTTCCGATTTAGATATTCTTCTTCAATCGCCAAATGGAACGAATGTGATATTAATGTCTGACAGAGGCGGTGCTAGTGTTGTTTCTAACGTCGACTATACATTCCTTGACGGTGCTCCTGCATTAGGGACTGGTTTTAATCCTACCGGTACATACAGCCCTACTAATACTGCAGGCCCTGATAATTTCCCTGCTCCGGGACCAGGATCTTTTACTCAGATAAACCCAACATTGGCTTTATTTAATACAGCAACGTTAACTCCAAACGGAACATGGAATCTTCTTGTAGTAGATGATGCAAATATTGATGGAGGTTCATTAGCTGGTTGGAGTATTACATTTGATGTTCCGGGATCTTTAACTACAACATATACATGGTCGCCTGCAACGGGATTGAGTTCTACATCGGGAAATCCTGTTACCGCTTCACCTATTGTAAATACAACATATAATGTAACAGCATTAAACAGGCTTGGTTGTACAAGTTCAAATCAGGGATCAGCCGTGGTAACTGTTCTTGCTTTACCTGCAATTACAACTCAGCCAACACCGGCTACACAAATAGTCTGTCCTGGTCTTAATGTTTCTTATACTGTTGTAGCAACTGGAGCAGGTCTTACATATCAATGGAAGAAAGGGGTAACAAATCTTGTAAATGGTGGTAATGTTTCGGGTGCTACTTCGGCAACATTAACTTTAACGGGTGTTTCATTAGCAGATGCTGCGACTTATACAGTCTTAGTGAGTGGTACATGTACTCCTTCTGTTACTTCAAATGGTGTGGTATTGCAAATAGGTACGGCGCCAACTATAACAACTCAACCACCTGCAAGCACAGTTGTTTGTGAAAGATACACAACTACAATAGGTGTTGTGGCAAGTGCTGTTGCAAATACCATTAGTTACAAATGGCAGGTGAGTACAGATAATATCACGTTTGTGGATCTGGCAAACACTTCATCTGCTTCTATTCCTTTTTACAATAATGTGTTCTCACCAACACTTACCATAGGAAATGCACCGCTTTCAATCAATGGCAGATGGTATCGTTGCTTTATAGTTACCAATTGTAATTTTTCAATTATATCGGGTTCTTCTCAGTTAACTGTAAATGCAACACCGGTTGTAACAGCAGTACCAATTACAGCACGGGTTTGTTACAGTGATACATTAGTAGCATTAAGTGGTAGTCCTGCAGGTGGAGTATGGACTGGTGCAGGTGTATCAGCGGGAACCAATATTTTCTTACCATACAATGCATCAGTAGGAACATTCCCGATTAAGTACAAAGTAACAAACACACCTTCTGGTTGTGCTGACTCTGCAATCATAAATATAAAAGTGGAGGATTGTGCAGAACGTGTCCGGTTATTGTCAGACAATGGAGTATTGCTCTATCCAAATCCAAACAATGGACAGTTTAATTTAAGAGTAAACAGTACTCTGTACAAGTATCTGGCAATGAAAATATATACCAATAGTGGGCAAATGTTGAAACAGCAACAATGGAGCAACCTGCCTTATGGCAGAGTATTGCCAATTGATATCCGGCATCTGCCAGCAGCTGTTTATATGGTTTATGTCTATTACGATGATGGTGTGCGGACATCTGAGAAAACATTCAAAGTGATTGTTCCGGCTCATTGATGATTCACTAAATCAATTCCGATATTCAAGGCATCCCGACATTTACGGGGTGCCTTTTTTATTTGAAATCTATTCAGATGTTTATTTATAATTAGCTTTACAGCAGTAGGAAAAAAATATGAGTAATTCAAATCTTAAAAGCGATAAAGAATCAATGAGTATTGATGACAAAGAATTTGAAAACAATATCCGCCCGTCGGTAATAAATGATTTTGCGGGTCAATCTCCCATCATCGATAATCTGAAAATTTTTATAAAAGCCGCGAAGATGCGGGGCGAAGCATTGGATCATGTCCTATTTCATGGACCACCCGGTTTAGGGAAAACAACTTTATCAAGAATTGTAGCAAATGAAATGGGTGTGAAAATTAAAGAGACATCCGGACCCGTAATAGAAAAACCGGGTGACCTTGCCGGACTGCTTACGAATCTTGAAGCCAATGATGTTTTATTTATAGATGAAATTCATCGCCTGAGCACCGTAGTGGAAGAATATTTATATGCAGCTATGGAAGATTACCGCATTGATATTATGATCGACAGCGGCCCTAATGCAAGAAGTGTTCAGATTAATCTTAATCCCTTTACATTGATTGGTGCTACTACACGCAGTGGTTTATTAACGGCTCCGCTGCTTTCAAGGTTTGCCATAAAATCAAGATTAGAATATTATACCAGTGAAGTATTAAATAAAATTATTCACCGCTCTTCAAAAATTCTTGATACAAAGATTTCGGAAGAGGCTGTGCATGAAATAGGAAGAAGAAGCCGTGGCACCCCACGTATTGCAAATGGATTGCTACGCCGGGTACGGGATTTTGCACAAGTATTAAACGATGGCGAAATCGATTTCGGAATTACACAACATGCATTGAAAGCTTTGAATGTAGATGAACATGGTTTGGATGATATGGACAACAGAATTCTTTCCACCATTATAGATAAATTCAAAGGTGGGCCTGTTGGTATTACAACGATTGCAACCGCAGTTGGCGAAGAAGCCGGAACGCTGGAAGAAGTGTACGAACCCTTTTTAATTCAGGAAGGATTTATACAGCGTACCCCAAGAGGCAGGGAAGTTACAGAGAAAGCTTATCTGCATTTGGGTAAAATGCGACCAAATTCGTCTGGCACTTTATTTCAATAAAATAAAAGGAGAAAAATTATTCAGTTGTCTTTAATTTCAAAAACAATGTCTTCAATGTTTCATTTTTTTCAACGCCTCTCAAATTAAAAAGCTCGTTTGATTTTACATACTCAATTCTTTTTTGCAAATCAGGATGGCTGCTAATCCATTCAGCGGGTTCTTTAACACCAGCGGCATCCACTTCTTTTTGTAAAAGTTCAAATAATTTTACAAAACCATTGCAGTCAATTTTTCGATCGCTTAAGAGTTGAAGCCCGTTTAGGTCCGATTCTTTTTCCAGGCTTCTGCTATATGACAAGCCTTTCACTCTATCGGCATTGCCAATGATAACACTGCTTACTGCACCCAAATCACCAATTAGCACGGAAAGAAAAACAGTAGAACCTAACTGGCGAAATAAGGATTTAGTAGTGTGTTTATTATTTACATGTGTAAATTCATGACATAACAATGCAGCCAATTCTTCATAACTATTCATTCCATTCAGCAATTTATCATATACCACAATATTTCCGCCCGGCATTGCAAAAGCATTTGCTATATCGCTATTTGCTACGGTTACCCTGATATTATATTTTGTGGAAATAGTAAGTTCCTTAAAAAAATCATTGATGATTGCGGTTTTTGATTCATCAATCTGCATTCCTGTTTTCAATGCATCAAACATGCCATTACCCATTTTTTCTTCAAAGGAAACCGGAACCTTATTTGCCATTCTCACTGCAAGCCAGGGAACAATAAAAAAATAAGTAGCTGCCAGCAATCCAAAGAAAATAATTGAAAGACGAATTAACGTAACAGCACCCGGAGTAAAAATTTTTCTGATAATTGAACGATCCATTTTTCTGAATTCATCTTCCAGTTTATCGGCAAATTCTTTCTGACTTACCTCTAAACTTTGGGCAGGATAACCTTCGTGTCGTACCACAACTTTACCAGCTTTGCGGAATTGTTCACGAATTATTTTATCATAAAACCAATACACAATTTTTGGTTTACCAAATTCATCCAGTAAGCCAATGCTTAATTTGTCTTTTAAAAATAAGATTGTCGCATTTTGTGGCTCATGTCCCTGAAGATGATAGATTGCGTTGTATCCATCCATGAATCAAAAATAGGGTTAAATCGTTTTGCTGATTGATTACATTTATAAGTTTCAAGAAATAGGGATATCAAGTTTTGCTAATAAAAATGAATTTTCACTTTATCGGAGTCTTGTCATGCTGAGGTACAAAGCATCTCAGAGACATTGAACATGGAAAGTTTTTTAATATTAATGCAATTTACACAATCAACAATTCATTAGATTCCTCGCAGAGCTCCGGAATGACAAACCTTGCTATAGAGTGAAAGTTATAAATAATTGTAATGCTTATGTTGAATAGAATTATGGACGTAGAAGAGTGCGACGCAACAGCAGCCAAAATGTAGTAAACATGCCGGGCTAAAAAAAATTAAATTAATTGGTGGCACTATTTGCTTTTACATAAGCTCTCACATTTGCAGCATCTGCACCGCTTAATCCGGCACGGGGAATCATGATGGCTAATATCGTTTCCCATCGTTGTGAATTATAGTTAGATAGTTTTGGCAATTCATGGCATTTTATACAACGTGTGGTAAACAACAATTCTCCGGCTGCAATATTTATTTCAATCTTGGGTGCCGTTGGTTCTTCAGTACGCCGCTCAATTGTTGGCAATATTTTTTTACTACAGGCAATTAATGCAAGAAGGGTGAGTAAAATGAAAATTATTTTTTTCATAGTTGAATATTCCAGGCTATGACTGACTATTTATGAAATAGTTGAACCGCCAAAATAGTTGTGTAGCACTTCAGGTAAGATTATTCCATCTGCAGTTTGATTATTTTCCAACAAACAGGCAACAATGCGTGGCAATGCAAGCGAACTTCCATTTAAGGTATGCACCAACTGCATTTTATTTGTGCTGTCTTTAAAACGAATTTTCATTCGGTTGCTTTGAAACGTTTCAAAGTTGGAAACGGAACTTACTTCCAGCCATTTTTGTTGTGCAGCACTGAATACTTCAAAATCGTAAGTAAGTGCCGATGCAAAACTCATATCGCCGCCACACAATGCCAATATGCGATAAGGCAACTCCAGGGATTGCAAAAGTTTTTCAACATGATTCACCATTTCAGTATGGACTTCATAACTTTTTTCGGGATGAACCAATTGAACAATTTCAACTTTATCGAACTGATGTACCCGATTCAGTCCTCTTACATCTGCACCAAAACTTCCGGCTTCTCTACGAAAGCAGGGTGAAAATGCTGTCATCATAATTGGTAAATCATTTTCTTTTACTATCTCATCGCGGTAAATATTTGTAAGCGGTACTTCAGCAGTTGGGATCATATAAAAATTATCAGCGGGCATGAAGTACATCTGTCCTTCTTTATCCGGTAACTGACCGGTACCATATGCGGAAGCTTCATTCACCATCAAGGGTGTCAGATATTCAATGTACCCTGCAGCAGTATTAAAATCTAAAAAATATTGCACTAATGCCCGTTGCAGTTTTGCACCTTTTCCTTTGTATAATGGAAAACCACTACCGGTTATTTTTACGCCGGTTTCAAAATCAACAATATCATATTTTTTAATTAACTCCCAGTGTGGAACAGAGCCGGCAGGCAATTGTGGTTTTGTTCCGCCTTCTTTTATTGAAATATTATCAGCCGGTGTTTTACCTGGCGGCACTTTTTCTGACGGAAGATTGGGAAGTAAAACCAACTTATCATTCAATAAAGATTCAAGCCGAGATAATTTTTCATTCTGTTGCTGTATTACCGTTTTATTTTTTGCTACCTCTATCTTTTTTTCATTTGCTTTTTCTTTTTCTCCTTTTCCCATCAGTACACCAATTTCCTTGCTGGCAGTGTTTAATTCAGCTTTCAAGGTTTCTGTTTCTGTTTTAAGTTTGCGTAACTCTTCATCCTGTTCTAGTATTTTATCAACTAATGACAGGTCATAGAAATTTTTAACAGCTAATTTTTCTTTTACGGCCTCCGCATTTAGTCTTAATACTTGTAACTGCAACATGATTTTTTTATTTGGCGCAAAGATAATCGTTGAAGGATTTATTCAGCATTTTTATAAATATCCGGATTGTGAATATGCATAAACCTGTCAGGATTGTTTAATGGCATAAACCCAAATTGCTTGTACAAACTATGCGCATCTTTTGTAGCAAGCAATATACGACGCAGCCCTTGCAGGTCAGGGTGAGCAAGTATAAATTCCATCAGCCATTTACTTAAACCTTTGCCACGGTATTCTTCAATAATGAAAACATCTGCGAGATAAGCGAAGGTTGCATTGTCAGTAACCATTCTTGCAAAACCAACTTGTTTGCCGCCAGGCAAAGCCGGATTCCCGTTATCATAAATGCCAAAACATAGTGAACCTTCAATCGATTTTTTCACGATTTCAAACGGAATATTTTCTGACCAGTATGTGTGAGATAAAAAATTATGAATAACCGGTAAATCTAATTTTAATTTATCCGTACTGATGCTGAAATTGTCTTTGGCTGCTGTCATAAAACATTTTTTTCAAAACTAAACTACAGGAATATTTTATGCTAAAATAAATTATCCGACGGCTATCTTTGCTGCCATGTTTGCAAAAGATGATTTACAACAACGCTGGTGGAAACTCGAAGCGGAATTAGTAGAACGGTTCGGAAAAAAACCCGACCTGGAAGCTATTTTATTTTTAATCGGTATCCAGGAGTTTGGAGGAACTAAAGAAAAATTTTCAAAAGAACAAAAGCAAGACCTGATGCATGTGGCCACATGCTCACTTCTTTCACAAAGTGGTTTTTATGAAATTGAAGGGAAGGATGATGATGGCTGGCCACATTTTAAACAACTGAAACCCTTACCGGAGATGGATGCGTTTGAACAGGAAAATTTTTTAAAAGACCATGTGTTGCTTTATTTTGAAATGAATAAACCACCAACCACATAAGCTCAAACCTCTTTACAAGCTGCTTAAAAAAATTACAAAAATTATGAGAAAAGTATTTTTAGTATTGCTCAGTTTTCTTTTTGTATTTAATGCAGACGCACAAAAAGATTCAACAGTAAAAAGGAGAGACAGAAAAAAAGATGTGCTGATGGAAACAAGTATGGGTAATATTATTATCCGGCTTTCCGACTCCACGCCATTGCATCGTGATAATTTTTTGAAATTAGTTAAAAAACATTTTTATGACAGCGTTTTATTTCACCGGGTTATCCAAAATTTTATGATACAAGGAGGTGACCCCAACAGTAAAACGGCAGTTGCGGGAATTCCTTTAGGCAATGGTGGTTTAAATTATACAATACCTGCTGAGTTTAGAAAGACAATGTTTCATAAGAAAGGCGTAATAGCTGCTGCAAGAACAAGTGATGATGTAAATCCGGAAAAAGCAAGCAGCAGTTGTCAATTTTATATAGCGCAGGGAAAAATATTTACGGATGCAGGATTAGATTCTGTTGAAACATTCAGATTGAGTGGGAGAAAAATTCCATCAGCCTGGCGTGAAGTTTATAAAACGACTGGCGGTATTCCGCATCTCGATCAAAATTATACCGTCTATGGAGAAGTAGTAAGTGGATTGGAAATAGTAGATAAAATTGCTGCAGTGCAAACAAGCAAAGGCCGCGATGTAAACAGGCCACTTCAGGATGTAAGGATAGTTAAAATGAAATTGGTAAAGCGAAAGAAAAAATACAGGCAGTAACCTATAAAATTAATCCGTAAGGTTGTTTTTGTTTATGAAATAATAAATCCTAATTTTAAACAGCGTTTCATCCTCCTTAGTAAACCGCCTTTCAATCCGCACTTTATAAATCAACAGGCAAAGATTAGCAGCACTTATTTTTTTTAACCATTAAAATTAATAGTTATGCCTACTACCAATTCGGCCGGGTTTCAGGTAACCGGAAAAAATGACAAAGCCTTATTTACTTTAAAAATTCATCGCGGGGATGGCATGTGCCTGCTTGCCATGAATTGGAAAAAAGCACAACCGCCAAAAGATTTCGTTGGCTTTGCTATCGAATTCAAAGAACCGGGCGGAAGTAAGTTTTTTACGTTAAAAAACAGAATTAGTTTTCCGGGAGCTGATAGAAGCGATCCGAATACATTAACCACATTGCGTTCACCTATTCAAAAATTTCGATGGGTACATTTTCCTTACAATGCGAATAAAGACGGCGAATTCATTTACCGGGTAACTCCAGTATTTATGAATGATAAAGATGAATTGAGTTATGGCGAATCACAACAGGCGTCCATAGAACTAAGGCGTGATACCTATCCGGGAAAAATAAATGTTGCCTATACACGGGGTTTTGTTTCATCGCAGGCATTTGTAGATACTTATCAAACGGCCACTGAAGGCATACCGCAATTGCTGCCACCCAATTCAAAAGCAGGTTTAAATTTTATTCCTACACATTCAAAAAAAGATGCAGCGTATAAATGGATGGGATTTGAAAGCCGTGAAATAGTACTTGAATTATTAGACAATGCAATAAAAGATAAAACAGCAAAAGTAAATGTGATCGCATATGATTTGAATCAACCCGAAATAGTAACACGATTGGAAGAGTTGGGAGACCGGTTACGGATTATAATAGATGATGATGGTGCACATGGAGAAAATGGAAGTGGTGAGGATGCAGCTGCCACACGATTGAGAAAAACGGCGGGTACTAAAAATGTTAAACGCCAGCACATGGGAAAGCTGCAGCATAATAAAACGATTGTTGTTAATGGCACAAAAGTGAAATCAGTTATATGTGGGTCCACTAATTTTAGTTGGCGTGGTTTATATGTTCAGGCAAATAATGCTCTTCAGATCAATGGAAAAAAAGCGGTGGATGTCTTTAATACTGCATTTGAAAACTACTGGGTAAATAAAAACGAAGCAGGTGAATTTGGAAAAACAAACTCGGCAATCTGGAATGATCTTACTTTTTATGATATTAATATGAAGGTGAGTTTTTCACCACATACCAGTGGCAATGCGTTATTGCAATCTATTGCGGACGATATTAAAACAAAAACCACTTCTTCACTTTTTTATTCGTTAGCTTTTTTACATCTAACCGGAAAAGGCGTAATGAATGAAGCCATTAATAGCGTAACAAACGATCCGAAAATATTTGTGTATGGGATGAGCGATTTACAAAATGGCGGTATCCAGATATTAAAACCAGATGGAAATATTGCTCCGGTAAAGTCTTCGGAACTTACAAAAGAAAACACACCAGAACCCTTTAAGAGTGAGCCAACCGGGGGAAGCGGACCACGTTTGCATCACAAATTTGTAGTATTAGATTTTGATAAACCGACGGCAAGAGTTTACCTGGGGTCCTATAATTTTTCAATTGCAGCCGATAAAACGAATGGAGAAAACCTGCTGCTGATAAAAGACCGGCGCATTGCCGTATCGTATATGATAGAAGCATTACGTTTATTTGATCATTATCATTTCCGTGTATTACAAGAAGAAGCAACAACAGCTGTAAAAAAAATAGAATTAAAAAAACCACCCAGGCTTTAAAATGAAACTGCCTGGTGGGAGCACTACTACACGGTAAGCGACCGGATAAAAGACCGGCAATTATTTTCTTAAATTTATAAAATTCTGAATCGCAGGTTACTTGAAATAAAAGCCTGCGATTTTTTTTATTTTAGATTCAACGTATTTTCATAAATCAGAATAAAGATTTCCTTCTTCGGCCACCCAATCCAAGAACGCCCAGCAATGTTCTTGTAATAACAGTGGCTGCAGTACGACCTACTTGTTTTACTGTTGGGTTATCAAAAAAGCCTTTCTCCTTCGCAGTTGTTTTTCGTTCTGTTTTTTCTTCTTTCACATCTTCATTTTTTTCCGCAGCTTCTTTTAATTTTTCAGTCAATATCTCATAGGCACTTTCGCTATCTACTACTTTATTATATTTAGCAGCAATTTTTGATTTGCTGACTAATGAATCTATTTCAAGTTCAGATAAAATATCCATCCGGCTTTGGGGTGGCCGCAGCATACAATGGACAAGGGGTGTGGGAATTCCTTTTTCATTCAGCAGGGTTATTAATGCTTCTCCAATACCAAGTTGAGTAATTAAATCCTCTGTTTTATAAAATTCTGTTTCCGGATAATTCTCAGAAGTTTGTTTAATTGTTTTTCTGTCAGCCGCCGTAAAAGCTCTGAGAGCATGTTGTACTTTTAAACCTAATTGCGCCAATACACTAGCCGGCACATCCATCGGATTTTGAGTGCAGAAAAAAATTCCGATTCCTTTTGACCGGATCAGTTTTATAATTGTTTCTATCTGCTGAAGCAATGCATCATTGGCTTCCTGAAAAATAAGATGTGCTTCATCTATGAACATAACCAGTTTTGGTTTATCCATATCACCTTCTTCGGGGCAGGTGGCATATAACTCAGCAAGCAACTGCAGCATAAAAGTTGAAAAGAGTTTGGGCCTGTCCTGTAAATCGGTTACCCGAATAACAGAAATCATTCCTCTGCCATCGTCACTGATGCGCATCAGGTCATCTACATCAAAACTTGTTTCGCCAAAAAATAAATCAGCACCCTGTTGTTGTAGTTCAATTACTTTTCTTAAAATGGTTCCGGTAGATGTAGTTGAAATTTTTCCATAATCTTTTTCCATTGCCGCTTTTCCTTCATCACTTACATACTGCAATACTTTTATAAAATCTTTTAAATCGAGAAGCGGCATTTTATTATCGTCGCAATATTTAAAAATCATAGCTACAAAACCGCCTTGTGTATCATTCAATCCTAAAATTTTGGAAAGTAATACCGGACCAAATTCACTTACGGTGGCACGTAGCCTCGCACCTTTTTGATTACTTAAAGTCAGAAGTTCAACAGGATAGGCAGCGGGTTTATATTCAATACTTAATTTTTGTACCCGGTCATTTATTTTATCATTTGTAGTACCTGCAGCCGCTATACCACTCAGGTCGCCTTTAATATCCATCATTACAACAGGCACACTTGCATCGCTTAATATTTCACTCAATACCTGCAATGTTTTTGTTTTGCCAGTTCCGGTAGCACCTGCTATCAGACCATGACGGTTCAATGTTTTTAATGGAAGCAAAACATCAGCTCCTGACACTACATTACCATCTAAAACAGCATTGCCGATTTTAAATGCTTCGCCTTTAAACGAATAACCTGCTTTAACGGCTTCGAGAAATTTTTGAGCCTCTGGCATAGTAAAAATTTTGTGGAAGTTAAATCAAAAGACTTAAAGTAATATCTTCGGATAAATATTTGTAAACCATAAATTATTCAGGAAACAATAGAATCAGCGAGAGACAATAAATAGATGACTTTGCAAAAAGGCATTTAGATAAAGACATTCTTTTAACAAAAAATTGAATCCTGATTCTCCAACCCCGGAATTACTTTACCTTTATTTGTAAAAAATAATAAAACAGCCATCTTTTTGCTTTGGCATTAGATGGAGGGAAAACAATTTAAACGAAAAAGTATGGAAGCTAAGAAACCTAAAATTTTATTGTGCGAAGATGATAACAATCTCGGCAGCGTATTGAAAAACTATCTTGAGTTAAATGATTATGATGTAATACTTGAAAGAGATGGTCGTCTTGGTCTTGCGGCTTTTCAACGTGAAAAATTTGACATCTGCCTGTTGGATGTAATGATGCCGAATATGGATGGCTTTACATTAGCTGAAGAAATCAGAGACATAGATCCGGACATCCCGTTATTCTTTTTAAGTGCAAAAACAATGAAGGAAGATGTGATTCAGGGTTATAAACTAGGTGCGGATGATTATATCACCAAGCCTTTTGACAGCGAAGTATTATTGCTGAAAATAAAAGCTATTCTGAAAAGAAATGAAGAGCAGAACAGGGAAAGCGATAATAAGGAATTTGATTTAGCCAGTTATCATTTCAATCCGAAGCTGCGCCAGTTGATACATAATAATATTACTCAAACGCTGTCACCAAAAGAAAATGAATTGCTGAAAATGCTTGCAGAGTATCTGAATGATTTACTGCCAAGAGATCAGGCTTTAAAAAGAATCTGGGGCAGTGATACGTATTTCAATGGCAGAAGTATGGATGTTTATATTGCGAAATTGCGTAAATATTTAAAAGACGATGAGAAGATAGAGATCGTGAATATTCATGGTAATGGGTTCAGACTGGTGGTGCAGAGTTAATTTTTCAATCACCTCTATCCGTTAAAATATTCAAAGCGGCTGTTTCAAATGATACAGCCGCTTATTATTTTACAGATGAACTTTCCTGCAAATCTTTTATTTTTTTGTTCATGACCCAAAACCAGATTGGGGGAATTAATGAAAGTAAAACCATGCCCGGGTAGCCGGTTGGCATTTGTGGTGAATCATTGTGGTGACGAAGTAACTGATACTTGCGGCTGGCAAGATAATGGTGGTCGCTATGCCGGCTGAGTTCAAAAAGAAAAAGTCTTCCGATTATATGATCACTATTCCAGCTATGTGCTGGCATAGCCCGTTCGTATTTTTCGTCTGCAATTTTTTTACGTTGTAATCCGTAATGTTCTATATAGTTAACCGTTTCAAGTAAAAGAATTCCAATACCTGCGGCGAGAAGATAGTAAAGCGTAATAAGCCATCCGAAAGTGAAGATGATAATAGTAACAAACACACTCTGGATAATTGTAAATTGAATCATTTCATTATACAATGAAAAAACTGGCTTATTATTTTTCTTTACGTCACTGGCGGCAATCTTCCAGGCGCTGAGATACCCCGTGAATACACTACGAAAATAAAAACGATACACCCACTCATTATAGCGGGCACTGCTGGGATCGTTTGGTGTAGATACTTTTTTATGATGACCTTTATTATGTTCAATAAAAAAATGGATGTACTGTGAAGTAAGCAATAACATTTTTGCAAGCAGTTGTTCAAATTTATTAGCTCTATGGCCAAGCTCATGTGCCACATTAATGCCAAATACACCACATAGTGAGCCCATTACCCAAATTCTTCCGGCAATATCATACCACTGAAGATTATTGTCTGTCATAGAAAAAAGAAACTTTATCAATAATATGTATTGAAAAATTACGGCTACATAAAGAAGTAAATCATACGTTCGATCGGCTTTCGCCATTTCTTCTTCCGCTTCGGCTAGGTTTTTTTCTTTAGGTTTAATAAATAATTCAAGCAGGGGTACAAAAAACCATACCCACACTAATGGCATCCACACCTGCCAGCCGGTAATAGTAAAAGAATAAAATGCGCCAACGAATAAAATAAATGGTAAAGCATATTTAAGTGCCCGGATGTGCATACTCTTTATTATTTCTATAAATGTAAAAATATTTTCTGTTCTTTAACGTTTTATAACAAAAGCATTTAAACTTTATAACTTTATGCACGTCTCTCTAAAAGTTATTCACTCTTTCGGAGTCTCAGTATAAGAATAAAATAGTTAACTCATGTCTTCAACTAATCAAAGTAAAAACCTGCATCTTTTATGGCGTGCCGGGTTCGGACCAGCCGTAGAACAGTTAGGTGGTCTGGATAAATTTTCTCCAAAACAATTTTTTAAAGCATTAATTAAAGCCTCGGAAAAAAGACCGGATTATATTGATGTGGCTGATGATTATCTAAAGGGTTTGGTAATGGGCATTGAAGAAATTGGACGGCAGCAGAAAAAAGAAATGACAGTTGATAAACGCAAAGAAGTTCAACAAAAAAACCGTCAGGGTGTACGCAACCTGAATATGTATTGGATGCATGAGATGGTGAATACCGGCGCACAGCTTCGGGAAAAATTAGGTTTTTTCTGGCACGGGCATTTTGCCTGCCGCAACCTGAATGTTTTTTATCAGCAG